>BQIU01000077.1 GCA_021603905.1 Nitrospirales bacterium | reverse complement strand
TGTTCCTCGCGGGATTGTTTTGAATCGTGAATATCCCAAGCGAATCCTCCCTGCAGGACTCAAGTGGCCTGTGGTGGTGAAGCCCAGTAGCGAAGGTTCCACGATTGGGGTTTCGATTGTCAGGAGTTCCAAGACGTGGCGTCCGGCCCTTCGTCGTTCGTATCGATATGATTCGAAGGCCATTGTCGAGAGCTATATCGAAGGCCGTGAAATCGCCATTGGTGTTATTGACGGCAAAGCCCTTCCTGCAGTCGAAATTCAAGCGCCTGGGGGATTCTATGATTATCAGGCGAAATATAAGAAATCTGATACTCGCTACGTCTGTCCTGCGTCATTACTGAAAGGACCATTGAATCGAATGCAAGTTCTGGCGGTCCAGGCGTATGAGGTTATTGGCTGTGAAGGGGCGGCTCGGGTGGATTTTCGGCTGAGCCGGCAAGGTCGTCCAGTCATTTTGGAAATTAATACCATTCCAGGTATGACCGAGCGAAGTCTGCTTCCAATGGCCGCGGCTCAGGCAGGTTTAACCTACGATGAACTTGTTGAGCGTATGCTCAAGAGTGCGATGAAGAATCAACCGAGTCTCTTTGCCTAAAGAAAGGTCTGCTGATGCTTCGCCCTCGCCAGAATAAAGTACGAAAAAATCAACCCGTTCGCAGCCCCGTACGACGACGCCAAACTCGGAAGAAAACCATTTGGCAGAAACTGAAGCGTTGGGTCATGGTCATGGTATTAGCGACTCTTTGCATCGTGGGAGTGTGGGAATTTGATCGAGTTGAATCTGTGGCGATGAGTTTGACCACTGTTCAGCATGTCACGATTGTGGGATTGAAGGAATTAGAGCGAAAAGACGTCTTGGCGAAACTTGATCTCTCGCCTGAAACAAGCTTGTTTGAGGTTCAGCCGGAATCGATTATCTCGCATCTCAAGTCACATCCTTGGGTTCGGAATGCGGTGGTTGAACGAGTCTTCCCGCATACTTTGGCGATTCGAATTGATGAACGAGTACCGGCAGCCATTTGGCAGTCTGAAAATGTTCGCTATCTCCTCGATGATCAGGCCCAGGTTCTTTCTGCGTCCAAGAAGGATCAATTTCCTGGATTACCGATGTTACTTGGGATTCCTGGAGATTTTGCTGTAGCTGGAGATCACGAGGTTCAGCAGAAGGTTCGTGATGGCATTCTGATCGGACGTTTATTGTCGAGTGGATTGACCGCCGTTCCGACGATACATGTCGACCAGCCGTCGATAATTGTCGCCGACACACAAGATCTTCGTTTTCAATTCGGAGATTCGATTGAGGCCCAGTGGCAGAGGTTTCAAGCGTTGTATCCTTCCATTGAAACACAAATAACTCATGGGGCGACAGAAGTGGATTTGCGGTATCCAGGAAAAGTGATTCTTCGAAAAAGGGAGTGATAGACATGTCGAAGAAAGAGCGCATCGTTGTCGGCTTAGACATCGGAACAACAAAGATCTGTGCCGTGGTGGCAGAGGTTCTTGACGATACCTCGATCAATGTGATCGGTGTCGGAAACAGCCCGTCGCGTGGACTTCGTAAAGGTGTGGTCGTCAACATTGAGAGCACCGTCGAGTCCATTAAGAAGGCGGTGGAAGAAGCGGAGTTGATGGCCGCAGTGCAAATTAATTCGGTGTATACCGGTATTGCCGGGAGTCACATTGCGAGCGAAAGTACGCACGGGGTGGTGGCGCTGAAAAAACGAGAAGTCTTGAATGGTGATGTGAATCGGGTGATTGAAACGGCTCGGTGTGGTGCCGTTATTCCTGCTGATCGTCGCGTGCTTCATGTGCTGCCGCGCGAGTTTATCGTGGATGACCTCGAAGGCATTCGTGACCCGATTGGGATTGCCGGGTCACGCTTAGAAGTGGATGTCCATATTGTGACAGGGGCGGTGACATCTGCACAAAATCTTGTCCGGTGTGTCAATCGAGCTGGACTTGATGTGGCCGATATTGTCCTACAACCGTTGGCATCTAGTGCGGCGGTGTTATCGCCTGAAGAGCAGGATCTTGGTGTGGTGATGATAGATCTTGGCGGCGGGACGTCAGATGTGGCGATTTATGTCGACGGGAGCATTCGTCATTCGGCCGTGATTCCGATCGGGGGAAACCATTTGACGAGGGATCTGACGGTGGTCTTGCACACCTCTCATGCTGATGCTGAAAAAATTAAAATCCTGCATGGCGTCTCATTATCTGAACAAGTCAGTGATGAAGAGAGCATTGCGGTGCCGAGTGTGGGAGGTCGCCCGCCTCGTTTGGTCTCTCGCAGTCGTATTGCTGAGATTCTTGAACCGCGGGTGGAGGAGATGTTTGATCTCGTCCGTCGAGAAATTCGTCGTGCAGGGTATGATGGCATGCTCGTCGCTGGTGGAGTCATTACCGGCGGAACCTCGCTGCTTCCCGGGATGGCGGAAGCCGCAGAACGAATCTTGGACTTACCGGTTCGAAGTGGAGGTCCGACCGGTATTGGAGGATTACGAGATGTGGTGAGTAATCCCATGTATGCAACAGGAGTCGGATTGATTCTACATGCGATTAGCCATGAACATGTGTTGCAAGGGGTGGGAGTCGGAGGAATAAGCATGGGAGGAGGACGGTGGTCTTCGGTCTTGGATCGCATGAAAGACCGGGTCATGAGTTTCTTCTAAGGTCCATGATGTTGAGTGTACTGAAGATCGGCATTTCCATATTGACGAAACGATAAGTCTACACGTGTTTTATTACGGTTCGGTTATTGAGCTTGGCGAAAGGAGGCCACCATGTTTTCATTTTCAGAGGAAGATTCATCTGCCATTCGCATTAAAGTGATTGGAGTAGGTGGGGCGGGTTGTAATGCGGTGAATACGATGATTGCAGCAGGGCTCAATCGAGTTGAGTTTGTGGTCGCGAATACGGATGTTCAGGCTCTGGAAAAGTCTGAGGCTCCGTTTAAAATTCAGTTAGGCCCTGAGCGGACGCGCGGATTAGGCGCTGGCGCAAGACCGGAAGTGGGCAAAGAAGCGGCTTTGGAAAGCGAAGGGCAAATTCGAGATGCCCTCGAGAATGCCGAAATGGTCTTTGTGACGGCCGGAATGGGTGGAGGAACTGGGACCGGTGGGGCGCCGATTGCTGCCAAAATTGCTCGTGAATTAGGCGTGTTGACCGTGGGCGTGGTGACGAAACCGTTTCAGTATGAAGGTCATCGACGAACGGCCTATGCAGAAGAAGGCTTGCGTGAATTAAAAAAACATGTCGATTCGTTGCTGGTAATTCCCAATCAAAAACTTCTGACCTTAGTCGATAAAAGTACTCCTCTTCTTGAGGCCTTCAAGGTTGCAGATGATGTGTTGCGTCAAGCAATCCAAGGCATCTCCGATGTGATCACGACGCCGGGTTTTGTGAATGTTGATTTTGCGGATGTGCGAACCGTGATGAGTTATTCCGGGCGAGCGGTGATGGGGTTAGGTGTTGGGCGAGGTCCGAGCCGGGCGAGTGAAGCTGCCAGGCAGGCCATCTCGAGCCCTCTATTGGAAGATGGAAGTATTGCAGGGGCTCGAGGCCTTCTCTTGAACATTTCTGGAGGACCCAGTTTGACCCTGCATGAAGTTGATGAAGCGTCGACGATTGCGAAGGAAGCCGCTGATCCTCAGGCCAATATCATTGTGGGGCAAGTCATCAATCCTGAGGCAGGTGATGAAATTATCGTGACGGTGATCGCGACGGGCTTTGAGCAAAAAGATACAGGGTTTACTCGTACTCAGCAGCGAGAGGTTGTCCGAGAGACTCCTCCTCCGCCTCCACGCGAAGCTCCAGCTCTGGCTGTGAAGTCAGCCGATGAACCGCTTCTCGCACCTGTGGCCAATGACCGTGGTTATGCGGATGAGGAATTAGATCGTCCGACGTTCATGCGGCGGTACGCTCCCAAACGGGCTCATCAAGAAAATGGGAATCTGCTCGTCGATGACGATTGGGATGTGCCAACCTTTTTGAGGAAATCATCAGATTCATAGGGAGATAGCGAAGGTCAGCTCTTTATCAGAGACAGGCTCCTGAAGAGAGCCCAGCCTTAAGTAAAGGTCAAGGACGTGGACTCTCTTTCATTCCCTGAGTGTTTTCCTTCCGAGCACGGTTTTGTCCATTTTTTTGGAACACGACAAAGTCCGGCTGCTCTCGTCAAGACAGTCCAAGTGGGACAGGTCACCCCTGTCCCACCGGATTATCCCTGCGTGATTTCTGTCAAGCAAGTGCACGAGAAAACAGTATTAGTCTTTGACGAACAGCTTGACGCCAATTCGACGATTGCTCAAGAAGGGGATGCGCTCGTCACCAGACAGCCGAATGTTCTGCTCGTCGTCCGCACGGCTGATTGTGTGCCCGTCCTCTTTGCCGATCTGAAGTTGCGTGTAGTGGCGGCGGTTCATGCTGGATGGCGAGGTGCCGTGGCTGGAATCGTAGGAGAAACGATTTCCGTTCTGAAGCATCAGTATGGGACGAAAGAGGAGCATCTCCGTGTTGCGATTGGCCCTTCGATTGGGGCTTGTTGTTTTGAGGTTGATGATCCAGTCATCAGTCCTATTAAAGCGAACTATCCCTTTTGGAACAAGGTGTTAATGCCAACTTCTGCAACACATGCCAAGGTGGATCTGAAAGAACTCATACTTCAGCAGTTACAGCATCAGGGCATAGCGGTGACATCCATTAGTCGGAGTGATGCCTGTACGCAATGCGATGCGAGCAAGTATTTTTCGTACAGAAGAGAGGGACGGGTTAACGGAACGATGTTGAGTGGAATCATGCTAAAACCATAAGATTGAAGATCGTCGAGTGACGAAACCGCAATTTCGGATTACAATAGAATCAACGCGAATTTGATCATTGAATTTTGAATGGTGAAGCCGGAGCCTGTGTCTTGTTCAATTACAGATAATATTCAACGCGTTACACAGTCGATTCATCAGGCAGCACTACTTGCGGGGCGAGATCCCCAAGACATCCTATTAGTCGCTGTCACGAAAACGGTTGTGGCTGAACGATTGCGTCATGCGCATGCTGCTGGCATTCGGACTTTTGGGGAAAATCGACTTCAAGAGGCTCAGCAGAAACAAGAATCCTTGCAGGATCTTGTTGATGTGTCCTGGCATTTTATTGGACAGGTCCAACGTCGGAAAATTAAAGATGTGGTTGGGCAATTTGACCTCATTCATTCAGTAGAAAGCCTTGAGCAAGCGAGAGCCATGGACAAACATGCGGACGATATGGGAATCACGCAGGATATTTTGTTGCAGGTGAATGTCAGTGGAGAGTCGACGAAGGGTGGGTTTTCATCGTCTGACATGTTGAACGCCTTGCCGGAATTTGAACGTATGATGCATGTGACGGTGAGAGGCCTCATGACAATTCCACCATGGTCTGAAGATTGTGAAACCGCACGACCATACTTTCGTGAACTGCGTGAGATGGCCCATACCGTTAAACAACGAGACTTTCAGCGTACGAAGATGGATGAACTGTCTATGGGAATGTCCCGGGACTATCGGGTTGCTGTAGAAGAAGGCACCACAATCGTACGAGTAGGAACGGCTCTCTTTGGCACCAGGAATCCTGTAGAAAAAATATAGACGATCGAAAGAAGGTTTGGCTCACGAAGCCGTACTGCAAGGAGGGTTATGTTTATTGCCGGCAATATACTCGAAGGCGTGGCTCATGTGTTGGATTGGATTTTAACCATCTACATGTACATCCTCATTGCGCGTGCGCTGATTTCCTGGGTGAATCCTGATCCCTATAATCCCATTGTGCAGTTTCTCAGCCGAGCGACGGAACCTGTACTTTTTGCAATTCGACGACGGTTGGGATATGGTATGACCATTGATTTTTCTCCGATTATTGCTATCCTCATCATTATGTTTTTGCAATATGCCGTGGTACGTTCTTTGTTTGAACTGGCAGTACGGATGCATTGAGAGAGTTCATCATGAAAATTACACCACTTGATATTCAACATAAAGTTTTTGATACACAATTCCGTGGTTACGAGAAGCGGCAAGTCGACCAGTTTTTGGAGGAAGTCGCAGAAACGGTTGAAAGCCTCACGCGGGAGAATACTGCACTGAAAGAGAAAATGTCGTCCAAGGACGATGAGCTCGTTAATCTCAAAAAGACCGAGTCCACCTTGACGAATACGTTAATGTCGACACAAACTTTCGTGGATCAATTGAAACGGGGAGCCGAACGCGACGCGGAACTTGTGGTGAAAGAGGCCGAGTTGAAAGCCGAAGAAATTCTTGCCCAAAGTCGCACCGATTTGATGGAGCTCAGACGAATGATTGCGGATCTTCGTCGCCAGCGGGCTCTTGTTCTTGAGCGGTTGCGTTCAACGTTGGGCGCGTTTCATCGCTTGATCGAAGTCGAAGAACATGCCGATCCCATTCCTGACGTAGTTGAAGAGTCGGCCTACAATGCCGATCAAGAAAGCCTTCCAGAAGTCTAACTCATTCTTGTGCATGTTCCAGATCAGTGTCCGATGGACAAGACCGATCCCATCACCCGGGCATTGCAGGCAGGAGTCGATGGCCAGGCTTTTCCTGGTGCTGTCTTATTGGTAAGGAGCCATGGGGAAATCAAGTATCATCAGGCGGTCGGCCTAACTTCTCGTTCTACTCTCAATCACCCGACGACTCTGCATACCGTTTACGATCTGGCATCCTTGACGAAGCCTTTGGCCACGGGAACCGCCATTCTTTGCCTGGTCCAAGAGGGCGTTCTGAAGATCGAGCAATTCATCGGGTCGATCTTGCAGGAATTACATGGAAGCTCAATTGAACATGCAACCATTCGTGATTTGCTGTGTCATCGATCAGGCCTGCCGGCTTGGCGACCGTATTATGAGAGGGTCGTGCTTCAGAATGGAGTGTTATCAAAAGACACGACAAGACAGGCACGTTGTCATGATGTCTTGAGAGCCATTGCTCAAGAACCGTTGGAATATCAGCCTCGAACCAAAAGTGTCTATAGCGATCTTGGATTTATTCTTTTAGGACTTGCGATTGAATCCGTGACTCAACAATCGTTGAGCCGGTATTGTGCGGAACGAATTTTTCATCCCCTCAATGCACGCATGCTAGTCTTTAAAGAGGAAGTCTATGATTCGTCTTCTCATGAACGGTCATTGTCGGATATTGTCCCAACGGAGCAGGAATCTTGGAGAGGACGGCTCTTGCAAGGTGAAGTTCATGATGGAAATGCGTACGTGCTAGGTGGGGTGGCCGGGCATGCTGGATTATTTGGGACGACAGAAGCTGTGAGCATTATAACCAAGGCATGGTTAGACGCCTATCATTGGCGTGATTCGTTGCTTGATCCGGCGCTTGTCCTGCAATTTACATCACGACAAGGAGAGCCCAAAGATTCGAGCTGGGCTCTTGGCTGGGATACCCCATCGCACCCCTCTTCTTCGGGAACACATTTCTCTCCATTAGCCTTTGGGCATCTTGGCTTTACCGGCACGTCAATCTGGATTGATCCGGAAGTCGAATTGGAAGTTATTCTTCTCACCAACCGGGTGCATCCTACGCGCGAAAATAATAAGATTCGTGAGTTTCGTCCAATGATTCATGATGTGGTTTATGACGAGCTGTTAAGAAAAGCGTAATTACTAAACGAGGGAGAGTTACTAAAAACACTTCAATAGTTGCCGTATGCCCGGGAGCTGAAGTAAGGCGAGTATCACAGGGGCCCTACAATCGAATACCATTTCCTTGCGTAAAATTCCAATACCCACGGCTGGGCCAAACGAGTTGGCCCAGCCGTGGCCCACTGGGTAGACTAGCTTCCAGACAAACCTAATATTTCGTTGGCACGCCGCCCATTTCCTTTGCCTTCTTTAGAGCCACAAGAGCAAAGGCACGGGTACAGATTGACCATTCTGATTTTCTTCCGGTCTGTCGAAATACAGTATGTCACTGCCATACCGTGCTTCGCGGCGCATTCGAAGGATTGACGAAAGTCTTTCAATCCCGGAGTCTGACTAGAACGAAGCGAATTTCCGTTATCGAACAAGATATAATTCAAGTCCTCTGAATTCTCTTCGTAACGCATTAGACGGATGCATCCACCCTCTAGAGTGAAATTCGCAGCATCGCCGAGGGTTAAATTGAGGCCAGGGTTTTGAGTTAAAACATCGATTGTGCTACTGCTGATAGTGAGTTGGTTATCAATAGCCATGGTATATCTCCCATATCTTATAATGTTTTCGACTTTAATCTAAGTATTCCTTGCAGGTGTTCTGCATGGGTTTCATGATAGAAACGGTAATTGACATTCCTCTGAATACGTCGTTACTTATGGTAGAAATTTTTGGCTTTGCCCATCTTTAATTCCAGTTGGACAGAGGATTAGGGTTGTGGCCTCTACTCCGTATTCAGAGGATTTATTCTTTTCTCATCCGTCGTCTCCTCCTCTCGTTTCCCAGGCCTGGGTACATGTAAGAAGTACTTTCTAAGAGCTAAATTGGAGCAAGTGTAGTGCCATCATTTTGTTCGTTATTTGATTGGTTTGATTTATCAGACTTATTTTAAGACTCGAGAGAAAATCGAAGGGTTTTTTGTAGATCAAAGGTGCCTTGCTGGACTGAACGCGACGCAGTTTTATATCTAATCAGATACTTGGTCGAATCCAATGAGATAATCATTAAACAAAAATGACCGTAGTGAAATTTGTACTCAAGAATGAATAGTATTCATTCGTAATTTTCAATCGTCTGGCAGAACAGGAAAGCCGTGCATGTCTGAAAAAAAGGCTGCAAGAACAAACATTTAATTCTAATGGCCTGACAGACTAGTAATCAGGCCAACACGTTGGATTACTCAGCTAATCACATTTTTTAAAGCTGTGCCAGATTAGTGTTTCTAAGACCTCGATCATTGGTTTGGAATCGAGTGAGGGGTTGGACAATTTTGATGAAAGAACATGAATAGCGCGAGCAAAGAGGAAGCAATGAAGCCAACCCGGAAGATCCCTCTGCCTTTAAGCAGCTACGTGCGAAGGTCTTTTATGGAAACTGTGTATTGGATGGATCACCGAGAGAGGGGAGCGAAGAGTCAAGTCGGTACTCAATGTAAGACTCCGTCCAGCTTTGTCTTTTTTATGACATTCGTGGGAAAAGCGGCTATAAAGAAACATTAAGTCTCTTTGGTTCGTTGTAATTTAGAGTCTGCCCTCAAATTAAACGTGGATGCGAAGGACTGAAAGTTCAACAATTCGAGGCAAGCAGCGTGTTCGGTTCATTGATGTTTAATTTTACTATTAATGATGAATGAATCTTGAGCGTATGAAAGGCTGTTTGGATTCTGACATTTGATTGGTAAATGATGAGGCGTTTACCCGAGGGTATGAAAAAGATTAGGCCAGACTCGCGCTAGGCTTCTGTCTGAATGTCTGGCCTGTTGGTCGGGAGTAAATGACAGATTCGAAAAGATTATTCGGTCTTGGCTTTCATTTCGTTAAACTTTCCTATTGCGCGTTCCATCGTGGCTATTACTTCATTACCTTTATATACGGGGAAATGGTTGTTTGAGGGAGAGATGAATGGAATACATGGTATGTACCGCCAAATAAAGGACTTTACACGAGCTAATCGTGTAGTGCTATGTTTTTCTCCTGAAAGCATTGAACAACAACGTAAAGACTGAACGCCGATTATTTACGAACTGCGAAGACTTATTGACTGAAGCCTTCTAGTTGAATATCCCCTTTCTCAATGTTACCCATTTTAGTGATCGAATAGTAATTCCTCATGAACTCATCTCACGCGAGCATATCGAATCAAGTTGCTCTACTCTCTCTGCTAAAAGAACATTTTGGGTTCACCTCATTTCGACCGTTACAAGAAGAAATCATACGTGATGCTTTGGCAGGGCGTGATGTTGTTGCGCTTTTGCCAACAGGGGGAGGGAAGTCACTGTGCTTTCAATTGGCGGCTTTGGCCCGACCGGGACTCACCGTGGTGATTTCACCACTGATTGCCCTGATGAAAGATCAAGTGGATGCTCTTCAAGCCAATGGCATTGCCGCGACCTTTCTCAATTCTTCGTTAACGGCGCAGGAGTCACATGATCGGTTACAGAGCTTGCATCGTGGTGACTACCGGTTACTCTACATTGCGCCGGAACGGCTTATGTTGCCAGGTTCCTTGAATGATCTTCTGAAATGGCAAGTCAATCTTCTCGCGATCGACGAAGCCCATTGCATCAGTGAATGGGGTCATGATTTCCGTCCGGTATATCGGCGATTGGTTGAACTGCGAGATCGATTTCCTGCCTTACCGATTATGGCACTGACCGCGACAGCCACGATCCGGGTACGAGACGACATTCGTACACTTCTCAGACTGGAAGATGGAGCTTCCTATGTGGCCAGTTTTAATCGGCCGAATCTTAGGTATCGAGTGCAAGCCAAGGTCAATCCCTCTGAGCAAGTGCTGGCTGTGCTCCAGGCGCAACCGCACGAAAGTGGAATTGTGTATTGCCAGAGCCGAAAAGCCACGGAACAGCTTGCCGAACGATTACAAGCGTATGGCATTTTAGCCAAACCGTATCATGCGGGTCTGCCGACCAAGGAACGTATACGCCATCAAGAATTATTCTTACGTGATGAAATTCAGGTGATCTGTGCGACGATTGCGTTTGGAATGGGGATCAACAAATCCAATGTGCGGTTTGTCATTCATTATGATCTACCTAAAAATCTTGAAAGTTATTATCAGGAAACTGGACGCGCCGGACGTGATGGGTTGCCAAGTGATTGTGTGCTGCTATTTAGTGCCGGGGATACGGTTAAGCAGCAACGCTTCATCAATGAGAAGCCGGATATGAAGGAGCAGCAAATAGCTCGTGCGCAGTTAGAGCAAATGGTGCAATATGCCGAAAGTGCGACGTGTCGGCGTGTCGAATTGTTACGGTATTTTGGAGAGGAAGTGGCACAGGAAAACTGTGGTGCCTGTGATAACTGTCTCTCACCCAGGGATGCCTATGACGGGACAGAAGACGTCATCACGGTTCTGTCATGCGTTGCGCAGATTCGACTAAAAAGCGGATTTGGTGTGGGACAAAATCATGTGATCGAAGTATTGAGCGGAGCAAAGACCGAAAAAGTCCGACGATGGGGCCATGAGCGGCTGGCCGCGTATGGAAAAGGGAAGAATGTTCACAGCCGACCCGAATGGGCCGCCATCTGTCGAGAACTCATCAAACTTGGGTATCTCCAGCAAACGACCGAACCCTTCACCATTTTGGAACTGACACCTCAAGGCCGAGACTTCCTCCAAGTGCGTCAGCCTGTCATGCTGACCAAGCCCATGAGTGCCCCAGAACGGAAGGCTGCACCGTCCGGTGACTTGGCTCATGACGAGGAGCTTTTTAACCGCTTACGTCAGCTACGAAAGAAAGTCGCTGATGAACGAGATGTTCCAGCCTATGTCGTATTCTCCGATGTGGCCCTACGTCAGATGGCACGAGAGTATCCGACCAATGACCGAGAGTTTCTACAGGTTAGCGGCGTCGGAAGCCGGAAATTGGAAGAGTTCGGGGCAATCTTTCTTTCAACTATTACTGAACACTTAGGAGCCCATTCACGTCAGAATTTTCCGAAAGAGTCTTCAGTCAATCAGTCACCGTTAGCTGCTAGAAAAAAGAGCCTCGGAAATACCGTTCAGGAGACCCTACGCAGTTTTCGATCAGGAAAATCGGTTGAGGAAATTGCTAAACAACGTGGCCTGGTGACGAGCACCATTTATAGTCATCTTGAGCAAGCCATCCAAGCCGGTGAGTCCATCGATATTAATCAGCTATTAACCCCTGCCCACCAAACACGCATCGCCGCAGCCTTTGCACAGACCGGATTTGGAAATTTAACCGGAGCTAAAGAACTTCTCCACGACCTCTATGACTACGGCCAACTTCGCCTTTTCCGTGCTGTGCATGGGAAGAGGAACCAATGAACCAAAACAAACATGACTGGATGCCTCCTCCTACTTGGTTTTGCGTTCTCAAAACTTACCTCTCACGTGCCTTAGTACCTTTGCGAAATGAGGCCTACGAAACAGGAGTTTTTCATATAAGTATTGCTAACCTGGTAGGTTAGAAGAGAGGACTTAGAATAAAGAACGGGTGGGGTTCTGGTTATTACCCCGACGATAGGGCACCGCGTTTCTAAGTGTATGATTTTCAGTGCCGTTCTTCGGAAATAAATTAGGGCCATACTTGGCCGGAATCGCACTGACATGACCTATCTCTATAGCACCAGTAAAGTCATCGGCATGCTCACGTAAGATTGCACGGCCTCGTTCAGTCCGTTGCCAGTTATCAATATCTTTTTGGCACTGATCTAAATTCGCCGTACACCAGACGAAATGTTTATCGTCTAATGTGCTGAGATAGAGATCCGCGAGTTCACCATCTGTCGCGTGATGAGCTCCAGCACACCTGCTAAACATACACGCTCCAAGAAGTCCAGACAACCAAATTCTACGCATGATCCGCCTTCTGTCTTAAAGGCTATCGGCTAAATCCGAATTTCCTGGACGGATAGGCTATGCGCGGTTACAAAGCTGGTTTTAACGATTGTTATTTTCGATGAAATATCATCTCATTTATTTAAAAGGGGGTCTTATATGTAAGTTTCGGTGTTTTGTTAAATTATCCGGCTAACGGGTAATTCTGTGCATAAATGTGGCCCCAGATCGGTCGTAACATCTTTACGTCAAAAAATTTCAACCATACAACTAAGATTTGCCGATCGTTTATTCATGAAGTTATGTTGACGTTCACACCATAAAGGAATCTCTATTTGAGACCAATAACCAAAGTCATTCGCCATATCTCCTTCTAGCCTAGAATTCTTAAAGGAAGATAGATCCATCACTTTACCCCACTTGCTTCCTGTCGACGAGGCCTTTTCTTAGAAAGAAGATTCGGTAGTATGAGAATTAAGTGAAAAGTTAAAGCACGATAAAGTGGGAGTGAGGTTCGTAATTACTGTTGGAGTCGACTCTTTTTCAAACGTGCTTATCATAAAAATCAAATTTGGTAGAGCTATTGAGTAGACAAAAGACTTGATCATAACTTCTTCCACATTTCAGGTGAATGCTCAACTCTAGAAGTTATTCAGGTAGTCTATCTTGAGTGGACATGTCTTCTACTCAAAAGATGTCTCTTCGACAAATTGCTAGTAGCTCTTTAGCTTCTTGCTTGGAGAGCCATCTCTGCTTCTTTTTGCTGACAGCTTTACACTTTGCGCCGAACGGCTCTGATAATTGTGGAGCCCCTTTGATAGAACCGAGATCAACAAGAAACCAAGAGCTATATATGCCGACTATTCCTAGGAGACGCTCATCAATTGGCGCAACAACACACACTAGGCAGTCCGTCCAGGCAACCAATTTTTCAGTATTTGCCTCTAGGGCTTGCCTGATGTCCGGCCCCGGAGCATTTGTGCCAATGACAGCCTGTGTGATATGTGGAAGATCAAGTGGTTTCTGACCTTCCCTCACAAGGTGCGCAGCTGTGATGGCGTAGGCGATCTTTAGCAAGACACGCTTAAGAGCCTCTTGTTTGTATACGAAGACGATTTTGTGGGACGTTTTCGCTGGAATCTCAAAGGTTTGCCAATTACCCTGGTCTCTTTCCCTGAGTGTGCCAGCTGCTTCGAGAGCCACGATATTTCGCATCAGTGCCAGCGCCTCTTCTGGATCTCTTGCGCAGACATAAAGGCGATCCCTGCGAGAGAGGTAGACTCGTGGGTGGAAGTCTGGGTCGGCGGGGACCTCCTGATCAAGCCTTTGGAGTAGGTGAGTGCCCATCTCAAAGACGAGTTTATTCTCTCGGGGTTTCTTAGAGAGCTCATCCTTGATGCTTCTGAGAAGGCGGTTGGCGTCATCTGCTTTCTCTGCATGAATAAAACCCTCTCCCGACTTTGGGTCTATCTCGAGAGCTGGAAGTGTCTTTGGGTGAGTTTCACCCAGCCTGAAGCTCACTACTATGTATTTCTTGATTTGAGGGTTCTTAACAAGGCTTATCTTGGGTTCGATGAGTCCGCTGGCCAGCACGTTTGGTTTTCTTGGCTTGAGATTTTTTGCAAGTCTATGAATGGCAAATTCCGATCGAGTCAGAACTTCCGTTTCGGCATGAGAAATTTTCGTCTGGCAGTCCTTACACGACGGCACCCATAGGTTCTCATCTAAAGTCCCTCCGAGTCCTCGAGGGAATGCATGGTCTTTAGTTTCGGTTTCTTTAGCTAACTCATTACCACACCAAATACAATTGATAATCATGGTAGACACAACAGTTTCTTTCAAATACTTATGGTCTCTTATTATTGAATATATAAGTCAGGGTTAATAAAAAATGGTCGTTGTCCGACTGCCCGGTTCTATTCCCTTCTATTTTAATTACATGACCTAGAAGATCAAGTAAGGTCTCTATTTACAAGAAAATTAAATCACCGTTATTACCCTGTTACTTTGCGTTCGATGTCAATGAACATATTTACATCATTGATATCAAATATTACGATGATAAGTGAATGAGGAGATGTTCATGGCACAAATCACTATTCGTGAACTATCAGACAAAGCCAAAGAGGCTTTGCGGGTACAAGCGGCTCAGGCGGGACTTTCTTTGGAGGCGCATGTCCGTCATATTCTTCAGCAAGCCTCTACAGGCAAGGGATTAAAGTCTGTTAATATTCTTGAATTGGTCGATAAGTATTTTGGCGGTGGCAAAGGCATTGCTCTGAAACTGCCTAAGCGCGGGTCGGTCCGCAAGCCGGTTGATTTCAGTTCATGATTATTTTGGATACCAATGTGATTTCCGAACTGATGAAAGATCAGCCTGATACACAAGTTAAACAATGGATTGGCTCACAAAGGCCTCAGGATCTTGCGTTGACAGCTATTGCAATCGCTGCGATCACGCGGGGATTGTCTCGTTTGCCAAAAGGCAAGCGGCGTCAAGCCTTAGAACAGAACTTTTGGGCCTTTGTTCAGGATGCTTTTGGAGGACGTATCTTCCCTTTTGATGAAGCCGCTGCTCTTTTATATGGGGGCTTATCTGCTAGGCGGGAACAGGGTGGCCTGAAGGCCGATCCAGTGGATCTTATGATTGCTTCTATTGCAAAGAACTACAACGCCTCGATTGCCACGCGTAATATTAAAGACTTTACAGGATGTGAAATTAACCTGATCAATCCATGGAAAAAGAAAAATAACGGTAGAATTTAATGCGCAGGGCCTTAAGGCATTTTTTGTCGATTCCCAAACGCCAACAACGTCTTCATCATTATTCAGTGCGACACCGGCAAGGTTATTGGGAGTCAATGGTGATATCCTTGACCTCATCTAAGCATGAAAATGATCTGCGTGGTGATAGTAAGATTGGTCTAAAACAGATCTGGATCGATCCATAGTCTGCTTTTCACACGCTCCGCTCCGGCTTCATACGCATTATCGATGGCATCGGCAATTTCCTCTCGATTTTCAACTCCACCATAGAGAGTTGCCACGCCGTTTTGCACATTCACGTTAATTTGATCTTCATTGACGAAAAGGCTATACGTCAGCTCGTCTTTGATTTTTTCTTTGAGTTCAAAATCTCGTCTAGAGCTCCACGACCGATCCCTCATGCCAGGTTCTCGTAACTGATTGTGGACTCTCCATGCTCCAGCATCATAGGCTGTTATCTCGGCGTCAATCATTGCCTTTCGATTTTCTACGATACCGGAGAGTGTGGCGATGCCTTTGTCAACCGAAACATCTATACGGCTATCTTCGACAAACGAACTCATGAACAGTGCCGTCATGATGCGGGTACGTAGCTCCCGGTCTGAAAGAATTTCATCCTCATAGTAATGAAGGTGATTGTAGGGTTCGAAATTATAATCGTAATTCCCATCCTGACTCAGTGCGGGTCCTGGAATGCCTACAATAGATAGGATGATTGCAAAGGCGGTAGTCATAATTGTAGAAGCTCGTAAAAATTTCATAATGTTTTACCTTCCTTTAAACTGCGGCGTTGTCCGCTATAAGACATCGTGGAAATTTCTGTATGAACACTGGAAAGTTAGAATCATTATTAGATGAAATTAGGATAACGTATTTATTCTTGGAAATAACTCTTCAAAACCCTTGATACGTACATAGCCTGTGATTAAGTAATAATATTTATCATGAGCAGTATCGACGTACTCTTTCCCATCATGCACATACCCGACACAGATTTTGGCAACTCCACTACAATTTTTTCTGCTAAGTTCTGGAGAGGTTGAATGGAATGATTACTTGGATTGTATTGATGAAAATGAGCGTATGAAGGAACTGCATAATGGTGAAAATTACAATTATGAGGGTAAGGTAAGAAGATCTTATCGAAATGCCCTGCTCAGTCGTATTTTTTCTGGAAGCCTATTTTTGTCAAATTCTTGAGGAAGATCTATCTTGGAAGCGGGATGTTTAGGAAGTTATGTGTTTGACATGCAACGACTTTTAGGCTTTTCATACTTTGGAAAGTCTGGATAGCTTTCTTCTTATTCCAACCCTACTTGCTCGAGGATTGACCCCAAGACAAGGTCTGAATCGCAATATTTTTCCGCAATCTGTCGAGCTGCATGACAATGTGATTGGTAATCATTATTGATGGCGGCTATTCCCTTTACGGCATCGTCGAATGTCTGAAAGGTTATTAAGCCCTTGCCGGTAGGCAAATGCTCTTCGAATTTCGTTGATTGCACCAGGGCAGGCTTCCCTGAAGCCAGATAGCAAACTGTCCGATCGCTAATCCAGCCGCTGTTCGATTTAACATACCCGTTTTTGGCGACGCTGAATTCAGCTTTAGAGAATTGGATGAATTCGCGATAACTATACAGGTCTCCTGCATAAAAATACGGATCTTTAATTTTCCAATTATGCTGATCGAGTAGAGCGAGGTCTTCATACTCATCGTACCCAATACATAATGCAGGCTCTATTTTTTGCTTTGTGACTAAAGGCAATTGTAAAAATTTCAGAAACTCTTCGCGCTTTCCCCCGTATTGCACCTCGTCGAATATGGCGATCTGAGACCCACGCCAATCTGCAATGGTCGAAAAACCTTGAAATTGCTCATCGATATGTGGTGGCCATTCATCTAACACCACCGGAGGGACAATCGTGTGCCAGTTAATGTTCAACGTTGGGATCGTAAAGCTTGGATGTCCCACATTCTGTCCCACAGTAAAGAAAAAGTTATGACGATCCAGAGCCATATCAGTCGTCTGTGCCCAAATTTGCACAAATCCAGGATCGACATCAATATACGCTCGGCGGGGAATGCGTATAAGAGAGGATTGACGTGGGAGGTGCCCACTGATGTTAATGAGAAGCTCCGCATCTGCCACGATCTGCAGCAAATGCTTTTCCGTCATTCCAAAGTAGCGTTCTCCATTGTTGTAGTTGATGCAGTAATGATCTTGAAGCCCAAAATTCCGCGCAGTCTGGGCATGTTTTTCAATGAGATAATCCAAGCTGTGGTGATGATTAACCAGATCGGTAGAATTCAAGAAGTCGAGCCAAACACTCTCGATACCGAGTTTTCGTAACCCAAGCAAATACTGAAGCCAAACCCAGGTGGGACCAGCAAACTCTGGGATACGGCTCGCTCCTCTCGTCCCTACGATGGCTTTGAACATGGCTCACTTCCTGACTCACTGACTGGTTTTCAATTAGCGATACGCCAGAAACTTTCTATCAAAATTTAGCGAATCGAGGGCAACTCTTTTTTGACTAATTAGCGGCAATCATGTTGCGTCCGTGGAAATCTAATGGCTATGGCCATCATGTGTATGCCCATGGTCGAGTTCTTCTTTTGTCGCTTCTCGTACACCGACAATGTCTATATCAAAATTAAGGATGATCCCGGCTAAAGGATGATTGGTGTCAATGGTGACATTGTCTCCTTCGACTTTCTTGATGATGATCTGCTGTGAGGTCCCGTCTGGGGCTTTGGCCTCAAAGGTCATGCCGGCTTCAAGCGTTTCGACGCCTTCGAATGCCGACTTTTCGATGATCTTGATACATTCAGGGTCCACTTCGCCATAGCCGTCGGTGGGCTCAATTTTGACCTGCAGCGAGTCTCCTTCTCCTTTTCCCGTCAGCGCTTTTTCCAGTCCGGGTATAATATTTCCGGCTCCATGTAAGTATGACAGGGGTTTCGATTTTTCTGAACGATCAATGACATTGCCGTCATTGTCTTTGAGCGTATAATGCATACGGACGACAGAGTTTTTTTCAATCAAAGTAGGCATGGGCTTTCCTTTCATTTATGAACAGGTTTCTGAAATGGCAACTGAATTTAACATCTGGGTTACATGATTTTGATATTGTTGGTAGGCGTCACGGCTTTGCCCCGTGAATGTGATATTCCACGTATCTTTTCCACAGAGTATTCTCGCGCGACTGCCATAGCCTTGAGTACCTTTGTCGAGGTCGAGAAATTTGATTGCGGAATGGCCGGCAATCGTGGTTTCTTTAATTTCGCCATAGGACGTGACCATTCCTCGTTTCTGCGCTTCTGCGAGAAAGTGTTGCCGTTCCTCGATCAGGAAGCGGGGCGTCGGCTCTGTCACGAAGCGTTCTTTCGCGATCATCACGCGAAAGGCAGGGAGATCTAACAACACATCCAGGGCGATCACGGAAACTTGAGTATTCCCTATGCCATGGAGTTGTTGATTGAGCATGCCTTGAATTTTCTTGGTACTGGCTGGGCCCATGGGTTTGAGGTTGGAGGGATAGTGGAAGGACAACCCATGATTTTCATATTTCTGTAGATCATTGTCTGCAATACTTTCCCCGGCTGTCGTCAATGACAAGCCGACGACGAAGAGGCAGAACCATAAGACAGCATACGGGTTGAGTGTTTTCATCTGCGCTGACTCCTCGAATAAGTTTTTAAATAATGAACCATGACGTTATGAATGTGAATCGATGGATGATAAGGGGCTCTCCTCAAATACGTCCCCTTATCTGTTGACGGGGTAGGAGTGTGTTGGTTGAGAAGGAAACGGTTGTGGTGTGGATTGTAACAATCAGGTGATGTTAGGCGTCTGGATAATCGATCCACGTTTCTTTTTCGGCCAGGTATCGTTGTCCTTTGAAATTGATCCTGGTTCGGATTTTTGTGAATCCGTGCTCTTGCAGTTTATTCACGACATCGGTGATGGCAGCTTGGACTGTTCGATGGTTGTCACTCTCAACAATCAAGGCCTCGTACATGATGCTTGTGGTATACCCCCGGTCGACACGTTTCACAGGCATTAAGCGATTAAAATATCGATCGCTTGGATCAGTGCCTTCTAATTGATGTTTTTCGACGACGGCATTTCGTACTCGGAATGATAAGGGAAGGGTACTCATGATGAAAACTCCATAGGTGTCAAACGGATCGAATGACTTCATGATTGAACCTGATCGTGATTATAGGTTTGAACGAGGCGACTCGCAAGTCGTGAAATAGTTTCATCGCAAACAGGTTCCTGGTTGACTTCCAAAAGAGGCAACACTTACTCTTTCTGCAGGGTACGTAAGCCTGCCAAAGTTTTTCACGTTATGTTGGGATGGCCAAATGGACCGTGTATCACTTTCTGATGGAATTCCGCTCAATATTCCCAACTGCCTCACCGTGCTTCGGATCATTTTGGTTCCCGTTTTTGTCGGTTTTTTAATCTATGAGCACTACAACCAAGCTCTTCTGACGCTGATCATTGCTGCTATAACCGATGGCCTGGATGGGGCGATCGCGAGAATGGCCAATCAACAAACCCGAATCGGGGCCTATCTCGATCCTCTTGCCGATAAAATTCTCTTAATGTCAGCCTTCTTAACGTTATCGGTCTTACATCTGGTGCCGGTCTGGGCCGTGATCTTGGTAGTGAGTCGTGATGTCATCCTATTGGCCGGGACATTGTTGGCACGTGTGACGGAATCGCCCGTTAACATTGACCCGACCGTGCTTGGGAAAGGCACGACCTTGTTTCAATTGATCTACATTACGATGGTTGTCCTCATGATGACCGGTCATGTGCCTGCCTACACGATTCAACCGGTATTGGGAGTCATGGCTACATTAACGGTTGCTTCGGGTGCTCATTATCTTTATCGAGGAGTTATGAGTCTTAATAGCCAAGGGTAACACGAGGATAGGCGTGAGTTATGATACGTGAGCGGATGGGACAACTCTTGTTGGAAGCACAGTTAATCTCTGAGGAACAGGTTCGCACGGCCCTTCAAGTTCAAGAGCTGAGTGGCAGCCGCTTGGGGAGTATTCTTGTTGAGATGGGCGCGGTCTCAGAAGCGACATTACTGCAGTTTCTCAGTCAGCAGTATGGCGTTGCCACGATTGATTTGTCGACATGTCAGGTTGACCGTGATCTTCTTGCACTGATTCCCGTCGATATGGCGAAAAAATATACGGTGGTTCCCGTACGTAAGACTGGTTCGAGACTAATGTTAGCGATGGTAGACCCTTCCAATACCAGTGTGCTTGATGAAATTAAGTTTCTTGTTGGCGTCCATGTCGTCCCGATTGTGGCGATGGAATCGGATATTCAAGCGGCCATTCGTCGACTCTATCGGCCGAATGAATATTTTGAGGATCATGGTGCGAACCGACAGGAAATACCCTCAAATGAGTCGAGCACGGCACCGAATCACCATTATTTATCACCGCACGGTGCGAACCAAGGATTTGCGGGTGATGCGGGAGGTTCTCTCCCGATGTTTGCCGATCTTCAAGCTTGCTTAAAAGACGTGACGTCTTCCTTGCCATCAGGTGAAGAGATCGAAGGTGGAGTCGATGTTGCCGAAGAACGTGCACCAATTATTCATCTTGTGAATCGACTGATTGAGCAAGCAGGAGAAGCGGAAGCCAGTGACATTCATATCGAACCGTATGCGGCTTTTGTTCGTGTCCGATTTCGTTTAGATGGTGTGTTGCGTACAGTGATGCATCTTCCGAAAAATGTCCATCGGGCCATAACTGCCCGG
>BQIU01000076.1 GCA_021603905.1 Nitrospirales bacterium | reverse complement strand
AATCATTTAATTTTTTGGATACATGTACATAAAAAAAGAGACAGAATTAGCAGGTGAAGCAATTATTCTGATGAGTGCATTTTTGTCCGACGTATCACGAGGTCAAGTTATTCAACAGATAGAGGAGGTCCAATCATGAGTGCATCAATTCAACAACGTTTAGATACAAGACGTTATCAACTGTTTAATCGTGTCGGTCTAGCGAAAAGATTGCGGATTATGGGGCTATTAGGTTTGTCGTTGTGTGCCAGTATGGCCTTTGTTGGACAAGCGACTGCAGGACCGGGATGTGATCTGAATGTACGGGTGAATAACCACACCCCGAATGCGATCACGGTCTATGGGGCTTCTGATAGTGGAGCCAGCAAATCAGGCCTAAATGTGTGGGGTCCACTGAAAGGCATGGTCGATACCGTATTAGATCCAAAAGGTTCTGGCCCAGCGTCTCACTCGAAGCAGGGTGTTGAGTTGAAGTTGCCTTGTTGGACAGGGAAGGTCGACTTCAGGGTCCGATACTTGGATGGATCGAGCAAGAAATGGGTTCGGCGCGATGATGTGAAGCTCAAATCTGGTGAGACGATCCAAATCAATATTAAAAATTGAGATTGGGACAAGTTCTATTCAGACTGACCGAGTACAAAAGTATTCAATCTTTCACTTCTTAACAAGTTGCCAGGTGTGTGTCTTGCTCGGAGTCTGGTGACTGCTAACCATGGAGCAATGGGTACAAGGAGGTCGTATCATGAAAAATCTTAACCAAAAACAATCAACTAACATGAGTCCTCAGGTGGCCGTCATCGGAGCTTTGGTTTTAGCTCTCAGTGGCGCGGTGAGCCACGCGGAGACGTACTGCTACGATTTCAGCAATTTCGCGAATACGGGCTACCAGGTAGGACAAACGATCCCTACACAGCATGGGGATATTAATCTTCTGGAAGTGTTTGATGAAAATGGTAATCCCATGCAACCAAACTCGAATGGGGTAACGAGTCATAATAATGTTCCCATTCCCGGTCAGGGGCAAAATCCTTCATTGCTGAATCACGGCGGATTCACCATTCAAGTCGTGCCAAACAGTCGAATGTCGTCCGTGACCCTGAAGTTCGCCGAAAACACCGGAGCCACTGATCAACAATTATGGAATGTTGGTGTCAATAATGAACGGCAAATTTGGAGAGGACAATTGTCTACCCTTGATGGACAGTCTCTTGGTCAACCAACATTCGGAGGGCGGGTACGGATTGCGGTCGCTGGGGTTGTGGATTCAGATCCCGATTCTTATTGGGTCCGTGGCATGGTGACGCTGGCCTCTGATCCCGTCAATCCCCTGTTGCCCGATAGAGGCATCGACAGGTTTTCGATAGGACGAAGCAGCCAACTTCTCATCGATGATGTCTGTATGACGGAATAATGATTTGTCATTGTACGCGGACCGGGTCCGGCTTACAGCCCAGACTCAGTCGGTATCTATCGAAATCTAACGATAAGAGCTTCATGTCAAAAAGAGAAGTTCTGGGCGAAAGCGATAAATCGTAATCTGACGTGCCTGGCTAGCCTGGGATGGAAAAGCGGTTTTTCAGAAATTTGTCACCCAATAGTATGAGGTAGCTGAAGTTAGAGCTGACCTCTGAGCAGGGGCCTTGGGCAAGAGACTAATTCAGCTGAGAAACGATGTATAGACTCTGTGAAAGTATCAATAAGAACAGTGATAACTCTCTAGAGTTAGAGGTAAAACTATGGAGCTAAAGGATACCAAAATAGCGATGTCTAGAACCGTGCCGGTAACCCAGGATTAGCCTATTCTAAAATGATAAATACATGGAGGCGGGAAAATGTTTTCACAAAAAAAAACAAAAGATTTCGTCGTATCTGTATGTTGTATAGGGATTGTGTGCATGTTCGGTTCTCTCGGATCTGCAGTAGCTGGTAACACGAAGACCATCGTGCGGTCGGATTACAATAAGGATGACTATCTTCTGTTTATGACCACAACAGGGCAGAAAGGTGACCCAGAACCAGGTGAGGTTGGAGTGACTATCGATTCTCAATCCAGCGCAGGGGGAAGAGTTCCTCTCTTCTCCTGGGAGATTGCGAATGGGTCTGGCTCTCCTGGGGATACTTCAGTGGAAGTCAACATTGGGAAGAATGTCACGTTACCAAACCCGACGAATTACTACGCGGTTACAGGGGTTCGAATAGATGAACGGAACAACAGGCCCTGTGTGTTGGCCTTGTTGGGTGCATTAGTTGATCCACGTTACCCAAGTTACACGAGGGAAGTCGCACGCTATGAACTTGAACGGTGCAAGAAAGTGTTGCCGGGAAAAGATTCGAAGACAGTTGATTTATCAGAAGATATCCACAATTTCGACGCTCGCAAGCAGGGAAGGGTGTTTGTGAGCGGAATGTCGGTTTGTCGCGGGGGCGGGATTCTACAGAATATCCGTCATTCCAGTGCATGGGAAATCAAAGGGATTAAGGTGCAGCCCACAGAGGTTAAACTGAAAGATGCTCCTGTGCTTGAAGGCCATCTCGTTGTGAGTCCGGACGTGCAGAGCTTCACGCGGGCGAACTGTCGAAAGAAAATCCAGGCGACGGACGCCAAGCCGGGTTGGGACAATTGGTCGGATTGTCCGACGGGACAGATGGTCACGGGCGTTCGCGCGTACTCTGCGAAAGACAAATTTTTTACGGGGTTATCCGCGAACTGTAAGAGCGTGGCGTCGAGAAAAATTTCCACGCCACCTGTTAAGGATGCAGATGGTTACTAGTCTATAAAATAATGATGATCTCCAATCATTCGAGAGTATGGAGACTTCGGGTTCGGTAAGTTTACGAAACAGCCATGAGGCAAGAGAACGTTTTGAAGTACCTAATGGCAAGATGAAATGTGTTCAGGAGATAACGCGTAAAGACGGTAGGAAAAAGTACGAACCTTACTTGTATCGACAAAAAACAAGATGTTTGGAATGTTTTTAGGAGTATCAAACCATGAGGGAATCTGATCAAAGGGCTTATTAATCCAGATTGATAGGTTGGGTGTATGATTGACAGAAGTTTCGAAAAAGGAGGCGTGAAAATGAGACAGAGGACCTATCGAACTCATGTGGTCATGGTATTGATTCTGGGACTTTGTGCTCCATGTGTTGTGAGTGCGGAGACTAACAATAAGTCGGAGGAGCAGATTCGGGAGCTCTATCGACATGAAATACAATTGGGCCTAATCGAGAGTCCTAATACCAGGTCTTATACATTAATGAACAATGAATTGTTTCAGGGGCGTCTGCTCGCAGCTCACAGTGCGTATTCCCGAGCGGATCGTCAGAGTGATTTGCCGATCCGGCTTGTGGCGCTTGATTCTCTTGACGGGCCGCCACCCTGTGGGAAGGATGGCTATTGTAACCTGAATGCTTGTTCTGCCGATCCGGATTGTCCTGATGGTCTACAACAGGAACGTGACAGTGAACCATACGAACCTCCCCATGATGAAAAAGGGATTGGGTCATCCGTTTGGCTCACTCTTGGCCCAGACGGATATGACGGTGGGCATTCCTGTGATTTCGATAAAAACACTTGCAATATCAAAGTGTCGTGGAGTGTGCAGCCCGACAAGTACGACAAATGGAAGATCTGTTGGAAGGATTGGGGCGATACGTTTACCAATGCCTGTGACGAGAATCAAAAGGTTCGAAAGTTTGAAAATAATTTTTACGTGATTCCCAATTTGAAAGAGGATCATCATTATCGGATCCGGCTTGAAGGGCGAAAAGATAAGAACGATAAATGGAAATGTCTGATTAAGGCGCGTCTAAGAAATGTTCATTTGAATGGGACGAATATCGGGGATACGGTGCCGTGCATCGTGCCGTGATCGGTCATGTTGTTTTTCAGATTGTTCGAGAAGAAAGGAGGCAATCATGCCACCCACACCACCCACACCACCCACACCACCCACACCACTTCAATTTTATCAAGTGGGATCTTACCCCTATCCGGTTACGACGACTGGTACTGGAAGTGCGCTAACTATTTGCCGCAGGAATAACGATCCCTATTTAGCGTTTTTAACCCAGACATCATATGAAGACGAAATCGTTTTACTCTATTTGCATCTGTCTGTCTCGAAAGAGGCTGTACGTTTTGCAACACCTCTCGATCAGGATGTCATTAGCGGTATGACCTATGGGCGGTTTCGGAACATCATTTGGGCCGTGCAATCCACCACGAATCAGGATACGATCATCGGTATTGATCCCGACACCGGTAATCAGGTCGATACGATTACTGTGCCGACCCGACGGGGCGTGGCGCTAGCGCATAATGGCTTATATTTTGTTCGAACGGATGGCACAGTCCTAGAGGCCATAGCCAACAATGGAGTCGTGTTGGGAAGTGTGAATGTCTCACTGGGGTCCAGTATTCAAGGTCTCACGGCAGCTCCGTGGTCCTATATAGCCAGCGATACGGCTCTTAATAGACTGGTGGTGCTCAATGTGTTCGGTAGTGAAGTGGCTGAATGTACGGCTCCTCCCGGACTCGCCGGCGGTATCACCGCAGTGGTGTATAACAGTTTTCCAGATTATGATCAGGTTTCCCAACTACCCACGGAAAATGGTGCTTGGGGCGATATTGGGACGC
Source organism: Nitrospirales bacterium (assembly GCA_021603905.1). GTDB lineage: Bacteria > Nitrospirota > Nitrospiria > Nitrospirales > UBA8639 > JAGQKC01. Next base: position 16,533 of record BQIU01000076.1, on the reverse strand, counting down.
CGTATCATCCCGACACTCCTTGGAACCCCGCACCGTGGATTATGCGTCATAATATTTATTTGGCAAACGAGTTAGACCAGACAATCTATTTTGGATATTTTTATGAATAACGATCTTGCGAAGTGGAGCTTAGACGTCTATCTTTTCGTCTAGGTTTCAGTTTGATGGAAAAGGTTGTCACGCCACATGGGTCACCGGCGTTCGAACTGGGGGCCGTGGCCTTCACGGGGGTGGCACATGTTGTCTTTCAGGAATTAGGAGCCAAAGGGTTCTTTATCGTTCTAGCAAGCATAGGTTGGGTGACCTATGTCGGATGGCAAGTTTGGCATCGGCCCGATCATTGGAGAAGATGGGGATTTCAAACTGATAATCTGAAAGCCGCACTGATATGGCCCACCATCGTCTTTGTCATCGCGATGGTGGGTATGTTGTTGATTGCATTCAGTTACGGGCGCGATCTGTGGAGTGCTCACATTCCTGTTTTATTGCTGGTGTACCCGATATGGGGTGTACTTCAGCAGTTTCTGGTGCAAGCGTTAGGTGTATCGAATATTGTTAAACTGTTTCCCCAGGTTAGCTCCTGGAGTGTCGTGCTGATTGGGGCAGGTTTGTTCTCGGTTGTTCATGTTCCGGAAGGGTGGTTGATGCTGGCGACGTGGCTCTTGGGATGTGTCTTTATTCCCAGCTATCTCCAGCACCGGAATCTTTGGGTTCTTGGCGTGTATCACGGATGGCTCGGGACATTTTTTTATTTGTGGGTTTTAAATCAAGACCCTTGGATTGCGGCTTTTGGTACATAATTCAGGTGAAGATAACTTTTTGGGAGATTATTCACCAACAGGAAGCATTTCTGATGCAAATAAGATGTTTGGATAGGAGACACATGTAGACGTGTCGGAGATGACGACTCGAATAATCGAGAAGCCCTAGCGAGTGGAAGACGCGGAATATGATTCAGCATGATTCTCGGTGGCTTGCTCAGTATTTCCAATGGCTTCATAGGCGGCTTTGACCGGTACTGGCCCGTAAATTCGTTCAAGCCGCCTCACGGTAAAGTGGCCGCGTGCGAGATCTTGAAAATGATTAATGAACAAGAGATTGACTGTGGCACCGCCAGCTGCGCCGATGATAGGTATAGCTTGAGCTGCGGCTTTTTCAGAGACTTGAATGCTGTAGCGTGAGGCGATCTGGGTGACGAGGCGGACTAATCCTGGAGCTCCGGTTTCGGCCATTCCACGTTCAGTGATATACTTCGCCGCTTCGGAAACCGCGGCACCTAGTGCTGTTCGAACCGCGAAATATCCTGTTTCAGAGCCATCATCGTTTGGAGTTGGGCCTCCTAGTGCAAAGACTTCAAGACATGAAAGCTTAGTTTCCACATCCAGAATATTTTCCCCTTCACTTCGAGCAATATCAGCAATTGATCGAAGCATTATCGTCGTCGAGATAGGCAGTTCGACAGCCAAGCCACCTAGACCGAATGCTCCACCAAGTGCTCCGCTGATTGATGTGAAGACTTTATGGGCGGTATTAGATGCCTCGCCAGCATGTTGGTAGTTGAGCGTGGCAACCGCAACATCCAGAGCCCTTGAGAGTGCCCCTTTTGTGGAGGTCATTAACTTGTCTGACCAATTGTCGGGTAAGACCGCCAGAGCTTTTTCGACCGGTGTTCCAATGAGGTTGGTGACTTTTGCAGCGAAGCTGGGATTTTCAAGTAGCGAATAGGCGTGTTCAAGGGCTTCTTGGTCCTCTAAGCTAAGCGTCATGGATAGGGTTCTCCGTGGGGAAATGGTGGGTGAAATCGAGACATCTTGTTTTCATTATATACTATGAATCAATTAATTGCTGGCTTACACTCTCTATCGGTTCTTGCGAGGTCAGCATTAACGAGAGAGGGGGGATTATTCTTTCAGCTTGATTCGAAACTGACCTTCCTGAATACTGATGCGTTCTACCCCTTTGGCGAATTGATTCCAAAAACCTCCTTCTGTACCAAATTTTTCCACAAGGTTCACATTTTTGATGTCACCCCACCAAGATTGAGGTAGTGGAACTCCACCAAGGCTCATACCGCGAATGGCAACAACCGGTCGATTGTCGACATATTTTAGTACAACCCCTAGATGTAATTTGAGCGTTTTCCCGCCAAGCACAGGGAAATCGTGGTCCATGGGAACAAGGAGTTTGACGCTAACAAGATCATCGGTTAAGTCTACGGCCACATGCCTCGCGGTTTCTGGATTTTTGGCAATCAGGGCATTTAGTTCTTTCTCAGACAAGTGAATTTCTCGTTTCCCATGATTCTCGTCATAAGGTTCTGGTTCTAATGGTCCGGATGACGTCTCTGCTGGTCTTGCTGTTGCTGAATCGATTGTTGGCGGATGGGCTTCAGAAACCTGAGCCAGCTTGGCTTCGAGAGTTTGTTGCTCTAATGTTGTCAGTTGTGTCGGGGTGAATGGAGCCGCGTAAATATTGTTGCTCAGCCACCACGTCGTGAAAATAATAGTGACAAGGATGAGGAGGAGACTGATTCCAACTATCTGGAATCCACTGAGCCTGAACTTGCTTGAGACCGTTGTTGTGGTTGGTATGCCCATTCGTCTTCCTGTATTCAAGAGTACCGTATTCTATTCTAGCGGACAAGTTTTTACTGGGGCGTCTGTGATGAAGCGAGGGGGGCACGATCAAATGCTATCTTAGTGTGCAGTGCAATACTTTGAGCTTTATTATAACGTATTGATTGCGGCGTTGCACCCAGAGCGAGATGGCAACAACGCGGTGAGAAGGAATAGGCAGGCTTTGCAGGGATCCTGGTGAAGAAGTGATTGCTCAGATCTTTCGGACCCGCTCATGATCAAGGGTGCTGCACGACAGGAATGAATATTTAGTGGCATATAGTGAAATGATAGACTGTGTGGTATGGTCGTCGAAACTTTTACGTGAATTTGCAGTATTGTTAGCAATTTGTCATGGCGTTCTTTCGTAATACAAATCGACTGATCATTATTTTGGTGAGCCTACTGTTGTTGTACACGCTTGTCGGATTTGTCGTGATTCCCTGGGTGGCTAAATCCAAACTTCCAGCCATATTGTCTGAGCAGCTTGGTCGGACAGTGGTGGTGAACGACATTACGTTTAACCCCTTCACACTTTCAATAAGTGTTCAGAACTTTGAAGTTCAAGAGCAGGACCAGAGTCCTCTGTTTGGATTTCAAGAACTTTTTGTGAATTTTCAAGTTTCTTCCATTTTTCGGCAGATCTACACGTTTGAACACATCAAGTTGGTCTTGCCATACGGACTGATTAAGATTCGACCGGACGGCACATTGAATGTCGCTGAGCTGGGACCGACAGCTGCTTCTGAATCGGATTCAGAGTCTGTAGAAGAAGCTTCTCAAGTGTCTAACGAAGAGGAGGGTGTTCCAGCCATTGAAATTCAGCGTATTGCGATTGAACAGGGCATGGTTGAGTTTCATGATGAATCTAGGCCGACGCCTTTTCACGCCCATATTGTTCCGATTGAAATTTCCCTCAATAATTTTGCAACGCATCCCGATTTAAAAAATCCGTACACGATAACGGCCGAGTTGAGCGAGGGTGAAATGCTCGAGTGGGAAGGGACGCTGGTGTTAGAACCGTTCAGCTCTTCAGGAAAGATCTCACTAACCGGGTTACGGCTTCACACTCCATGGCGATATCTTCAAGATCAATTGCGTTTTGAAATACAAAATGGGTTCTTGAATGTCAGTACACAGTACGAACTAACGACACAAGGTGAAACCGTAGAGACTATCCTGACTGGAGGGGAAATCCATGTCAGTAAATTGAACATGGCCGCGAAAGGTAATGCTGACACCGTGCTGGCCATTCCTGCTTTTGATGTGGAGGGCGTAAGCGTTGATGTTGCCAAACAGCACGTCACGATTCCATTAGTTCGTTCCAAAGATGCCGTGTTTTCAACCTGGTTGAACGAGAAAGGGATGATGAACTATCAAGAACTCTTCACCCCTATTGATGCGACAGAGGAGTCTGAAGCTTCTGGTCCGGCAGCTGAACTAGCCGATGCTCCAACCGATGGCTCGGCAAATGAACAGCCATGGGTCATAAACATTCAAGACTTTGCGGTACAAAACTATGCTATTGATTTCGAGGATCGAACGGTAGAGCCTCCCGCTCAACTCAATCTTGCTGGGTTCGATCTTCAAGTGAAAAAACTCATGACGACCTTTCAAGAACCATTTGACGTGGCGTTGGCATTCACCGTTAATGACACCGGGAAGGTTGACGTGGCAGGCACGCTGGGAATTGAGCCTGTGGTTACCAATCTTGATCTCAAAGTCACAGAATTAGGACTTCCGCCATTCTCACCGTATCTGTCTCCGCATGTTCAGTTTCAGCTGAGTGATGGAGCCATCGATTTGGATGGGAAGTTGCAATATCAGGGAGCGCCTGGGAAATCGCCTCTTCTCCACTATTCAGGGCAGGTGGCTCTCAGTCAGTTCAGCGCGAGCGATCCTGAATTGGCTGAAGAATTTTTGAAGTTCCAATCGCTTTTATTAAAAAAACTGGTGTTAGATGTTGAGCCGACAACTGTGTTGATCGAAGAAATCGAGCTTGTCGAACCATTTGTCAAAGCTACCATTGCTGATGATGGATCGATGAATTTTTCACGACTGTTTTCACCCCCAGGTGCAAGTGAGGAGCCTGACGTTCCAGAGGAAGAGTCTTCGCAATCCGAGACTGCGGAACCAGCCCAAGAGCCGCTTCCCGTCAAGATTGGCCGAGTGCGTCTTGTGAATGCAGCTGCGCAGTTTGCTGATTTGTCATTAGAGCCGAATGTCCAAACGGGTATTCAAGAATTAACGGGTACGATTTCCGGGTTATCCTCCGCTCAGGTGGCAAAGGCAGATATTGAACTCAAAGGAAAAGTTGACAAGTATGCGCCGTTTGAAGTGAACGGAAAAATTAATCCGCTCAGCAAGGATGCCTACTCTGATTTGACCTTACTGTTTAAGAATGTGAATTTGACTGCTGTATCCCCGTATTCCGGAAAATATGCGGGTCATCCGATTACGAAAGGCAAACTGTCTCTTGATCTCAAATATAAGGTTGCTGAACATGTTTTGGAGGGAGAAAACAAGATCCTCATCGATCAGATGACGATGGGGGCAGAGACGGGAAGTCCGGATGCCACCTCGCTGCCTGTGCCTCTGGCGATAGCACTGCTCAAGGATCGGCATGGGAAAATTGATATTGATTTGCCGGTCCGGGGTAATTTGAATGATCCAGACTTCAGCTATGGTGGGGTGTTGATACAGACGTTGCTCAATCTCCTGACCAAAGCTGTGACTTCACCCTTTAATCTTGTCGGAGGTCTCGTTGGAGGGGGAGGTGATGATCTCCAGTTCGTGGAATTTGAGCTTGGTTCTCAAGAGCTAAATGAAAAAGAGCAGGAAAAGCTTAATACACTGGCCAGTGCGCTTGTTGAACGCCCGGCGTTAAGATTGGAAGTCACGGGAACAGCCGATCCGGCGCATGATCGCACCGCACTTGCTGAGGCAACACTAGAGACACAGCTCGATGGGCTGCGAGAGCAGAAAGAAACACCCATGACGTCTGACGAACAACGTGGGTTCATTCGCGAGCTCTTTGTCCAGACGTTCGGTGAGGCGATGGCGGAAAAGCTCGAGTCAGCATCCGATGTTACTCAGAAGGCCGAGTCGAATTCAGAAGACCTGCCAGAGCCCAAGGATTCCAATTCTAGAGTGGCTACGAACTCAGAGCCTACACAGGAACCCTGGGAACGCATGAAGCGTCAATTGTTAGATGCCATGGATGTGCACGAAAGTGAGGTCCGTCTTTTAGCTCAGCAGCGTGCGCAAGCAATCCGTGATCATCTGATTCAACAAGGGAAAATTCCTAAAGAACAAGTTTTTTTAATCGAAGTTCAGTTAAATGCCCAAGCCGATCAGAATCTGGTGCGTAGTCCTCTTTCATTAACTGCAGGGTAATGTTTAGAACGAGATAAAGTGAAAAGTGTAAATTGAAAAATAGCGACTCTTGTTTTGAGGCCGCATCTATTCTTTTAATTTTTCACTTTCCATTTTACACTTTTCATCTCGAATATGACCTTTCTCTCCCCTCCCTTTGACATCCTTGTCATTGTCTGGCCAATTGCGGCTCTGGTCATGCTTGGTTTTTGGTGTGTGCAATGGTTTCAGCAAAATGCGGTCCTTGCTGATTTAGGGTTTTGTCTGGTCTTTGGCGTGATGAGCCTTGTCTCGGCGAACGTCATTGAGGGAGATCCATTAAGAAAATGGCTGCTTGGCGCAATGGGAATGGTCTATGCGTTTCGATTAGCCTGGTATCTGCTTGTTCATAGGATCAATCGAAAAATCGAAGATGCTCGGTATCAGGCACTTCGAAAGAAAATGGGGAAATGGGCGCAGTTGGGGTTTTTTATTTATTTCCAAGGTCAAGCTGTAGCTGTGATCATTTTCTTGACCCCGCTAGTCGTTCTTATGGCCAATCCTTACCCGTCATTTGGAATTGCTGAAATTCTGGGAATGATGCTTTGGCTTATGGCCGTAGCAGGAGAAGCGCTGGCAGACCAACAGTTGGGGACGTTTCGTGAAAACTCTGAGAACGCAGGGAAAACATGTCGTGTGGGTTTGTGGCGGTATTCTCGTCACCCCAATTACTTTTTTGAAACGTTGATTTGGTGTTCCTATGTGGTGATGGCTATTGGTGTGCCATTTGGGTGGTACACACTGATTGGTCCAGTGGTCATGACCGGAGCGCTATTGAAGGTGACTGGCATTCCCTATGTTGAAGCTCAAGCGCTTGCCTCACGCGGGGAAGATTATCGTGCGTACCAAAGGACGACCAGTGTATTTGTCCCATGGTTTCCCAAAAAATGATTGTAAAGAAGACTATCTGCTACTCCCAGAGGTGAGTGGCTATAGCGAATCCAATTAACTTCCAGTTGAACTATTCAGACTGCCACAGCGAAATAAGACACATCAAATGTCGGAAGTTATTTGAAACGGCTATAGCTAGTCTCTCGTGAAGCGTCGTTTGCTTCAATTTTTGCGATTCGTCCGATGAGCAGAAGTCCTGGTAACGCAATGAATGTGCAGAAGGCATAGAAGACCTCCCAGCCCACCCAGTCAGCTAAGATTCCCGTTGTTGACCCTGCAATGACTCTTGGAACTCCCATCAAGCTTGTTAAGAGTGCATATTGCGTTGCGGTGAATCGTTTATTCGTGATGCTGGCCATGAAGGCCACATAGGCTGTTTGTCCTAGGCCGCTCGTGATGGTTTCAAATGCAATGACGGCTGTTAAGACCAGGACATGATTGCCCGCCATGGCAAGAACGACAAAACCTGCCGTTGAGACCATTTGTAAAATTCCAAAGATCCAGAGAGAGCGGATAATGCCAAGTCGATAGATGACCAATCCCCCCAATAACCCACCGGCAATGAGGGCGATCATTCCAAAGAGTTTGACGACCATGGCATATTGGGTTTTAGAAATTCCCAGATCGACCATCAATGGGGAAATCATTTCAGATCCCATACTGTCCCCAAGTTTATAAAGAAGAATGAAGGCCAAAATCAGAATGGCATGTGGTCGTGAGAAAAATTCCACAAATGGCCCCACAATCGCTTCTTGGAGGGATGCGGGTAGAGGATATTCCCTCGTCGGTTCTTGGGCGAACCAGGTGGCGAAGATTCCGATCAACATGCAGGTTCCCATGATGAGATAGACATCTTGCCATGAGAATAAATCTTGATCAGCGAGAAAGAGCGCGAGTGCGCCAGAGGTCAGCATTCCTAGGCGGTACCCATAGATAAATATTGAAGATCCGATCCCGAGTTCTTCGTCCGTTAACGCCTCACGTCGATAGGCATCCAGGACAATATCCTGACTGGCGCTGAAAAATGTGATGAGAAGGCAAAGGAACACAACACTGGGAAAATGTGTGAGGGGATTCGTGAGGGCAATGGCACTGATGGTCAGCAGCAGAGCAATTTGACTAATGAGCATCCAGCTTCGCCGGCGACCGAAGTCGATAGGGATGAAGCGATCCATAAAAGGAGCCCAAAGAAATTTGAGTGTGTAGGGCAGTCCGACGAGACTGAAGAATCCAATGGTGCTGAGATCAAGTCCTTCTTCACGAAGCCAAAACTTTAATGTTGATCCGGTGAGCAGCAATGGCAAGCCAGAAGCGAATCCCGTCAGCAACATGACGAGCATCTTGGGCCCGACTAACAGTTTGACAAAATCCAACAACCAATGACCTGAACGAATTTCAGTGTTCATACGTAAGAGATTACCACGGGCAATGGATTGAGTCTTCCTCAGCTCTATAGAAGAAGAGAGTCATGGCATAGGTAGCTTATCAATATTTGGGAAGTGGTCTGGAAGGTTGATGCACCGGCACCTATACACTGAAGTCGGTAAAAAAATCCTGTCAAATATTTGACGTGTTGTCAAAGTTGACGGCAAATTTTGCCCTGTCATGTTGTAACATATCGTTTCAACGAAACAGAAAGAGTCTGTGTCAAAGCTCTTAAAAAAATGTTTGATGTTCTTTCGTATCTCTCTGTCAGACATTCTGTGAGTGTGTCGCGAGACTCTTTTTGCTTATAGCCGTTTCAGTTATACCGAAATGATAAAGCGCCAACGTGTACAATGTTGATATCCAATACGTGAGAGAAAACGTCAATCATTCTCAGTAATTTAAGCGGGTATAACCTTCCGATGTTTCAGGCGTAGTATTACGCGGTCTACGCGACCGATAATGAACACGTCAGAGGCAAGCAGGTCCCGCCATTCGCGCCCACTTCAACCCTGCGAGAGGTATACAACAATCGTTGCCTAGGCCACCTTTTCTCATAAACTGGAAATTAATTGGATTCGCTATAATGTTCAGTTAGGCAATGTTATTGCTGTGGTTGATTCTTGCCCCCGATATTTTCTTGTGAGCAGTCTCATCTGAGGATGGGAGGGTTAGACCATGAGCGCTGAGGGTTCTGGAGGTGTCCATGTCCACCAATGGCCTCAGGCCTTGGTGGACATTCCGATTGGTCCATGTCTCGTGCCATCCTATCCACCCTGGCTTGGTTCACTGATCAAAGAAATTAAACCGTATCACCGCACCGTACAAGACAGTTTCAGAATTCGAAATGTCACTCATGGAACGTTTACAAGAACTCAAGCGCATGATTGTCTCATTCAGTTCTATCCATTGATGGAAACATTTCCGCATTGGGCTTCGTTGAATGTTGAAAAGACCTCTGATTGTGCATTGCGGGCCACGCTCCAACGTCATGTACGTGCGATCAAATGGCAGGCACATCGTTGGAGGCAAATGGCTGAAGGTTTTGGCGTGTCTCGGCAACAATTATTTGAAACATCGATTCGGATGAATGTAAAGGTGTTAAATCAGTACCTCTGGACAGTCACGCATCGTCAAAGCCTTGCCGAAAGCATGATGGTTTTGGGATATGTATTGGGAGGTGCCGTACGATTGATGGCGCCTTCACTTCTCAACGGGATTACACGTTACGAGCAGCGCATGAACCTGATTCTCACAAAAAACACCCAGTCATGGGTCCGAAGTCATAGACTATCGACTGGCAGGTGTATTCGAGAAAGTCTAGAGATTGTCTCACGCCATGTGTCGACTCAGTCTGAACAGCTTGGTGTCAGAGCTGAGGCCATTCAGAGCTTAGAGTTTTTATTGATGGCCCTCCAGGCATCTGATGGAGAGTATGATCCCTATGATAGCTATTGGCGTATCTATCATGTGGCGGCGTAAGTTAGGATGAGTCTCTTTTGTGTTAAGTCATGAGCGATATCGAGGAGCTCAATCGTTGCAGGCCTTCTTCAGGAAGTGTGTGAATGTATTGAGAAAAATCTTGACATAAGGAGGGGGAAGTGTCAGCCTATACTATTCCAACATAATTTATGGCACATGTTACATATTCATACTAGATTCAAGAGATGTGCTGTGTTCTGATTTCGTTTATATCAATTTGATGATCGTTCCCCCTCTTCATTATTTTTATTCCCCATTCTTACTTTCCACATAACCTGTATTTCATTCATTTTCCCCAGGAGGTATTTCTCATTTCTTGACGATGTCTTCATTGGCTGACTGATACGAACTTATTGATTTTTATTGATACGAATGCTCCATCCAGTATTACGAAGGAGTTACTGAAGCCAGTGAAAGAGTCCATATATGAAATCAGATTCTTCGCCTCCTTCGCTTTCTAAGTCGAAGCGAGACGTTCCTCATTTGGCACAGCTTCAATTGCCGTCTCATATTCGTGCACGTCAGCAGGCCCTTGCTTCTATCGCCAGTCAAAAGCTCCTTTTAGAAAAAATTGCCATTGGTGAGTCGTTGCCAGACATTCTGACGCTTTTCTGTCAGAAAGTTGAAGAACAGTTTCCAGGAATGTGGTGCTCTATTCTTCTATTGAATGGGGAAGCTTTGTGCCATATTGCTGCACCCAGCTTGCCAGATTCATATATTCGTCAAATTAACGGGGTGATCATTGGGCCAGAGACGGGCTCTTGTGGGGCCGCGGCATATGAACGAGAAACGGTGATTGTGTCTGATATTGCCACGGATTTTCGTTGGAAACGATATAAGGATCTTGCGTTAGAGCATGGGTTTCGAGCCTGTTGGTCGACCCCAATCTTTTCTGCTTCGGACAATGTGCTCGGAACCTTTGCGATGTATTTCCAAGAACCTCGGACGCCTGATGCCATGCATCACGAGATCATTGAAATTTATGCACATCTCTCAGGAACGGTAATCGAGCGTGCTGGTCTAGAGGAAACGTTGTCACGCAATACCTCACGGTTTCAACGACTGGTGGAGTCTGCTCAGGTTATTCCATGGGAGATGGACTATTCAACCAAGCGTATGTCGTACATCGGGTCCCAGGTCGAACAGCTTCTAGGATTTCCAGAGGAGGATTGGTATCAAGAACATGCATGGGAAGACCGCATACATCCAGATGATCGTCAATGGGTACTGGATTTCTGTCGTGAAACCTCAACGCAACAACGAAACTTTGAATTGGAATATCGATTGAAAGCTGCCAGTGGGGCCACGGTCTGGGTCCGTGATCTTGTCAGTGTGAATTACGATCAGAATGGACACCCGACATTTCTTCAAGGGTTTCTTCTTGATGTGACCAAACAGAAAAAAGCCGAGGTTGCGATCCAAAAAAGTGAAGAACGATTTCAAGCCATTCTTGATAATTCTCCCGCGCTGGTGTTTGTCAAAGATTTTCAAGGCCGGTACCTCATGGTGAATCGGCAATGGGAAAATCGTTTCTCCTTGTCGCGGATGGAGGTGATCGGGAAGACGGTCTATGACGTATTTCCCAAAGAAACCGCAGATAACTTATTTGCCAATGATCGTCAGGTGTATGAGACAGAATCGCCGATCGAATTTGAAGAAGTGATCCCTCAAGATGGTGGGATGCACACGTATCTCTCTATTAAATTTCCCGTTCCGGCTTTTTACGAGGAGTCGAAGGCCATATGCGGGATCGCGACGGACATCACTGACCGGAAGCGAGCGGAACAACTGCTGCAGGCCCAGAATACGGTGTTGCAACTCCTGGCTTGTGATGAGCCGCTCACTCTTGTTCTGGAAAAACTGTGTCTTTTAATCGAGGCGCAACGGCCTGGCACCTATTGTTCTATTTTGCTGGTCGATCCTGATGGTAAAACGCTGCGGGTCGGTGCGGCTCCATCACTTCCTGATGAGTTTGTCAAAGGGCTGGATGGTTTGATGATTGAAGAGCTGAGTGGGTCTTGTGGGTCTGCTGTGTTTCTCGGTCAACCGGTCATTGTGCCTGATGTTCGTCAAGACCCTCGTTTCGCTAAATTTGGAGATTTTCCTGAGCAGCATGGTATTCGAGCTTGTTGGTCGACTCCGTTTTTTGGGAAAGATGAGAAAGTGTTAGGCTCTTTTTGTCTTTCCCATCCGCGTATTTGCGTCCCAACAACGTATGATGAGCAATTGATGACAACAGGGGCCCATCTTGCCAGCATTGCCTGTGAGCGGCAGGTCACAGAATTGGCTCTCCAGGATAGTGAGAGTAAACTTCGTCAATCACAGAAGATGGAAGCCATTGGGACCTTAGCGGGAGGAATTGCGCATGATTTCAACAATATTCTGACTGCGATTCTTGGGTTTAATGAATTGGCCCGCTCGTTTCTTCCGACGACCAGTCCGGTGTATCGATACCTTGAAGAAGTGCATGCAGCGGGTATTCGAGCCAAAGGGCTCACCAAGCAAATTCTTGTCTTTAGTCGTCAAACTGACCAAGAATTAAAGCCGATCCATTTGCCGCAGGTGATTGAGGAAGCCCTTCGGTTTCTTCGTGCTACGCTGCCATCAACTATTGAGATTCATACGTCATTGGCCAATAAGGTCAGTCCGATTATCGCCGACCCGATACAGATCCATCAGGTATTAATGAATCTGTGTACGAATGCGGCACAGGCCATGGGTGAGCAAGGTGGTGTGTTGGACGTGAGTCTAGAGCATTGTCTGTTGACAGATGAGGAGATTGGGCAAGCGTTCTCACATGGCGACGCCCAAAGCCGGTCCTACCTCAAAATAACGATTCGCGATACAGGGCCAGGTATCCCGCCAGAGGTTCTTGAGCGAATCTTCGACCCGTTTTTTACCACGAAAGATGCGGGCGATGGAGTCGGACTTGGATTGTCGGTTGTGCATGGCATTCTGTCCAACCATCATGGGGGGATCAAAGTCGAGAGCACCCTGGGTAAAGGAACGACCTTTACGATATTTTTACCTGAACTCAATATATCTTCTATACAGGAACGATCGAATGAGGTCTCGCTGAAGCTTGGCTCTGGAGAACGCATTTTATTTGTTGAGGATGAGGAGTCTATTGCCCACTTGGGGAAAGAAATATTAACACAACTGGGATATTTCGTGAGAGTCGAGACTGACAGTGTCAACGCCTTAAAAGTGTTTCGTGAAGATCCGGAGAAATTTGATCTTGTCATCACTGATCAAACGATGCCCAATATGACGGGTGAAGTTCTCTCACAGGAACTATTGCGTCGACGACCGGATATCCCCATTATTCTTTGCACGGGGTACAGTCCGAGAATGACGCCAGAGAAAGCCCGTGACTTGGGGATTCGAGCCTTTTTGTGGAAACCCCTCCTCCTTCATGACCTGAGTGAGACGATTTACCAGGTGCTTTCATCCTCATAGGTCTTTTCGGAAACACGATAAGAAAAAAAGAAAGCTCTCAAGTACTCTCATTCCGTAACTCCCTGACGTGCGTTATTGGACGGATAATGGGTCATGATCTTTATGTATGGTCTGCAAGGAATCATTTTTTGACGAATGTGGAGTATTCTCAACCTCTTTATGTTTGAAAATTGGTTTACTTCTTGCTTGAATTGAGGTAAGTACAGTTTGCAATTGATAATCGATCGAGATGTAAAGGCATGGGGTGTGCATAAAAATGATCCTAGCAGTGAGGTCAGGAACTGGTTTCTTACTAGTACTAAGTGATTGATATGGTGTTAACTTTAGTCAATCGGCTGTGCTGTCTGTCAATTTCAAGAGTTCGCATGACAAATAATCATGCTGTACGAGTTTTGATTTTTTTTGTATCTAATTGGATAATGTCCATAAGTGAGAAAATAGACAATTTGGTACATGGTTGACTATGAATTTAGGCAATTTGAAGTGCTTGTCATGTATTGTTGTATAAAAGGTCTGTCTATGGCAGGAACAGTATGACGACTTCAACCACATCAGACTATTTTTTTGTGACCGCGGTCTCAACGTCAATGTGGAGACACGTTCTAGGCTATTGTCAATCTCAACCTGTTGGTGACGGGAGCCTCTCTTCATATCTTTTTGAAGCCGAAGCATGCTTGACCCTTCATGTAAAGCCTTTTTCTGAAGACTGGGCTTCGCCGCACCCATTGCCGCACGGCACATTTTTTTCAGAGCGTTATCATCAACATACACTGTTCGATATTGTCCAGGCTGTTCGAAAGAGAGAGTTAGATAGCAAGGTTTTAACCTACCCTGAATTGCTGGAAGGTCGCGATACAATGGTTGTCTATTTTTGGCCAGATGAACAAGATCACTCTCTCGAAGAAATTGAAGGGCATCCCTATTTGATGAGTCTCAATCAAAAAGTTCATGAGCTCTTTGAGAGTCTTATGAGGCAATCCATACGACATCTATAGTGTCTTTTCTGCTGTTCTCTGCAGAGATCATTGGGGTGTCCTGTCTTCTTCGCCTGTCTTTCCCGCTTAATCAAAAATAATTGTCTGCTGACCGCAGTCAGCACTGAGCGCTATCGCTCTGTCTCCTGGGGCATGAGTTCAGAAATTTATAAAAAACGGCAACGATGTCGAGATTAACATGTGAGGCTCTCGCGAATTCAAATAAGTTCTCGTCGAGTCGTAAAAGAGTGAAATTCGTTGTATCAAGAATGAACGGCAAGAATTAAGGGTACCTCTAAAAACTAGGATTTTTCGTGAGGGCAAGAAAGTCGTGCGCGGAACTTGGGTACCTGTTATCGTTCTCGCGGAAAGGAGAATCCATCCCAACAAAGGACAGATGGCCGTACAGTCTGCCCTCTGGCCCATCGTGCCCAAGGCCACTGCCCTGAGCCTTGGCTACGGTAGTGGGACGACCCTCACGACACTGATGAACCTTCCATGGTGTGAGGGGAGCGAGCTCTTGATATTTTGATCGTCGGTAGCCAAGACATGAGGATTTGAGCACGTGGCTGACGCCACCATCGCGGAAAAAGACAGTTTTTAGAGGTGCCCTTAATTTAAGGTAGGATCCGCAGGCATATCGATATAGATTTTATAGCTTTCGTCTAATGATTGAATAATCTCTCCCCACAGCAATGCGGGGTCTTTCTCAAAGACCCAGGTTGGATCGGCAGGTAACGTCAACCATGAACCTGTCTGCATCTCATTTTCCAGTTGCCCGGGGGCCCAGCCTGAGTAGCCCATAAAGGCACGAAAGGTTTCGTTGTTTGACGGTTGTTCTAAAATTCGTTCAAGCGTTTGGACGTTCCCGCCTAAATACACACCGTCAACGACGTGATGTGTGTCAGATGGTTCTTCTGGAACGCGATATAAAATCAGTAAACTGTTTTTTTGAACCGGCCCTCCTGTAAAGACATGATGCCGTTGCCCCTCAATGATCGGTATTTGCGGAAGAACTTCAGTAATATTGATTTCAGTAGGTCGATTGATGACCACCCCAAGAGCGCCTTCATGGCCATGTTCACAGAGGAGAATAACGGTTTGCCGAAAATTCGGGTCACGCAAGGACGGTGTGGCAATAAGAAACACACCTTTTTCTAAGGCCGTACTCATGCGTTTATCCTACCGTGACTGTCTGACAGGTTACAAGAGGGAGACCATCGGACTGATACCTGCATCTCTGTTATGAACTTGGTAGCCTTACTCAGATTCTTTACTTCGATTGCTGGGAATGGCGTGTCTGAGTCGTGTGCATGGAAATGAGGTCTCTGTCGACTATCCTGGAAGGTTAGATGGTTTATCGCTCGTTTCCTGTACGAGTGAGGGACCGTGTGTTTCTTCATGGTTGAGAGGGGATGCAGGGGGCAAGGGGGAAGATTGATCGGTGAGTGTCTCATTCGCCGGATATCGGTCATTGAAATTTTCAGTGAACTCAAGGAGTGATTCAAGGAATGTTTTTTTGATTTGCTCAAGAATTGAAGGTGCTGAGTCAGTGTTTTCAGGATCATTCTTGAGAGATTGAATAAGAGTCGTCACGAGCGTTGGTAATCGATTCCCTAATTGTTCCGGATCAATCTGAGCATGTTCTTGGGCCTCTCGTAGCCTTCCAAGGATAAGCTCAAGTGGACTTGTCTGTTCCCTGCTTGCGTGATTCTGCGTACGTGAATGCTCATTCGATCTTGTCCCTTCTTGAAGAGCGGTGCTCGTAGACTGTGCGGCAAGAAAGACGGATGTGGATTGTCGAAAAAAGAGTGCAGCGTGAGAAAGGGTATCGAGTTTTTCTAGTGAAGCTGCAACATTTGCGGCCTCTTCAGTGTTACCGTGGTTCAATTCTTGAAGAAGATTATTTGCTGACTTCAGAAACTCTTGGATATCTGCGTGTTCTTGTTCATTGAGTTCGCCTTCAACGAGTAGATGAAAACTCTTTTGAATTGACGTGCTGAATTTCTGAGTTTGAACGCTCACGGCTTGTTCGTTTGTTAATCCTTGAAAAGAGTAAGTTTCCAAAGATGTATTGATAGCTGTGGCAGATGAAAGTGAAACTCGATCTCCCTCTGATGTCACAAACGTGAAGTTTGCGCTATGTTGCGACTGTGAGCGGACATGAAATTGGTTCGAGGTCGTGGTGAAGGACGGGATGAACGGATTCGGTTGAATGTCGGGAGGAAAATAATTTCCCATCTGGGATACTGAAGACATAGGACTCTCCTTCT
>BQIU01000075.1 GCA_021603905.1 Nitrospirales bacterium | reverse complement strand
GACGCCTTCGTCCAGACGACGATGACACATTTGGCCTCGAGCAACGCCGTTTCAATCACTTTATCCCAGGTTGTTCCTGGAGGAATGTGATGATCCCACCAGACGGAAAAACCTTGGGATTCAAGTGCGCGAGCAAGCGTCTTCACTTGAGGACGATCTTGACTTGAGTAACTGAGAAAAATGTCACTCATCTATGACAATACACGCAGGGTTACCGAACAGGCGGTGTAGGCTGATGATAAAATCGAATAGTCTGGGCCTTAATACCTGCGTTCGTGTTAAGAAAAAATCCAGTAATGACCAATCGGTAGTTTCCCGGCGTTGCCTGCGACGCATCCCACGTGATGGTAAACGGGCGTCCGCCACGTTTTCGGCGAAACACTTGAGTATCAATGGGCTCGTCATCGCCCTCTTTAAAAATCTTACAAAACAGTCTCGCATCCCCACCAGTTTTAAAGGTAAAGCGATAACCGTTCACGGTCTTGGGGAGTTGGGAATGAAAAAGAATGGCCGGAAGCACTCGTTCTGTCGCTGAAGGAGTTTCTTTACCCAACCGTGCCACGACTCCAAGGTCATACAATCCGAATGAATCACTGAGTTGTCGCAGCACGGTCCCCGTTTCCCACTCAAACGCATTGTAGGATCCGGCTTTCCAGGTCATATCAAGTGTCACACGATCTAACCAATAGTAATGTCGGTAATCCAACTCTCGCACGGTCAGAAAGACGTCTGCCTCTTGCTCAGAGTAAAACCGGAGTTTGACTTTTTCAGGAAATGTTTCATTCATTTCCTGATAATCAACAAGAACAGAAATTAATTCGATGTCGTAGCCGGAAACCGGTTTGGGCTTGATACCCTCGTACCAACTCCCGCGATTTTGATATTGGAGTTCGACCTGAGCTAAGAGGTGGCTGAAACTAAAGAGAGTCAGAACCGTACACAATATGATGATCACGATGAACTGACCTTCTCTTATCTTGAAGGCACGACAAACCTTCTCACTTGCATTCGTTCTATCTAAGGGAATGAAGCTTTTTGAAACCTGTCGAGTAGGTGTTGATGCATCCATAGCACTCCGATTCCCTTTTCATGAACAGCAATCATTTCATAAAATCTGTGTTCTGTTCAATCTGTCTGAATCAATAGCCGCAGTCTACCGCGTCTAAACAAATGAATCTAGAGGCTTATAGCGAATCTAGAATACATGCCAGCTCATCAGTTGATGAACTCAACGTGATTACCCACATCCAACTTGTAAGATTCACAAAAGCGGCTATAAGAAAATGATAAACGTGGAAATGCGAAGGGCTGAATTTGAACCGAGTGAACGGGCGATGCTGGTCCTACAGATTCAGAGAAAGTGGAGTATCAAAATCATCGACAATGTATTGTACAATCCCTTTGGCACCTCCAAGTCTCCGTTCTTTCAGAATTTCTATAATCGGTATGATTTTTACTACTATTCCTTGTTCCTTATCACAATGATTTCCTCTCCAGCTTCTACTCGCTGCAAAAGCTGAGAAAGTGGCCTCTTGGCTTGACTGATAGCTCCCCACCATCATGCTGCACTAAGTTCTGGCGGATGCTCTTCGTCAAATCTACGAATCGCTTGGCAGGGATAACGGATTCTTGACAAACCCTAAGTTGTGGTCACAAAGACTACAGGAGGGTTCGTCATGAAAAAGACTGTTGGGGCTTGAGAAGTAAAAACGAGATTCGGTAATTATATTCATCAAGTCCGCAAAGGCACTACGTTCGTAGTCACAGAGCGCGGATAATCAGTTGCTGAACTACGTCCGCTTCGTATGAACGGCACGAAAGAAGAAGTGCGACTAAGTGAAGTGGTTGCCACAGGAAAAATTTCTCGAACCTCTTCGAGCACCATACAACCGTTTAAGCCCGTTTGGATAAAAGAAAAATCATTGTCTAACAATCCTCGAAGATCGGCAGGATCGACGGTGACGCGATATTTTGATGCTAGTGCACTCGCTAAACGTTATGTCTATGAAACCGGTAGTCAACAGATGGAGCCCTTGATATTAGAAAGTTACTCCCCAACCAGCCAGTTCACCCAAGTTGAAGTCGCTTCAGCATTAGCTCGGCGCGCAGGCGAGGGCACGTTGACCATTCGAGAGCGCGATCGAGCACTCGAGGCCTTGGAGCAGGACATGGCTATATTCTATATTGTGGGGTTGAATTCGGAAGTGACTGCCCAAGCAGTTAAATGACTTGCCCGACATCGCTTGCGCGGTCCCGATTCCATTCAATTGGCTTCTACCATGTATCTACAGAAGCACTTGCAGGACACCCTAGAGATTGTGGTCTTTGATCCGCAATTTATTACAGTCGCTTGCCTTGAAGGACTTACTATTTGGAACGCGAAGCAACAACGCTAAAACCACGAATTTCCATTACCATTTCATCTTTATCCGCTCTTATTCTAAAGCACTCATCATTCCGCAGTTAGCGCTGCCTTATTGCATTGTCATTCCACATCTTTCGCACAGCGCACGCCGTGCGCGGCATTCCGTGTTGACGGAAGGTTGAAGATTCTTACTCCAGTACCAAGAAATTCTGGAGACGTGGCCCATGAACCACCTCGAAGAACTTTGAAATGACCCTTCGGCGGTCCTTGAGGATTCTTCTCTGGACTTTGAGCGTAATACCCTTCCGCATACCAGTCAGCCACCCATTCCCATGCATTCCCAATCATGTCGTACAGCCCCCACGCATTCGGCTCAAACGAACCCACAGGTGCCGTTCGGACATAATGATCGTCATACTGCTCAAGAATCGGCCAAGGTCGTTTAGGGAATTCACTTTTGTGGGTGGTGTCTGCCACATTTCCAGCCCCCTGAAACCCAGATTGCGGCTTTCCCCACCACACATTCTTCGTCAGACCGGCACGCGCGGCATACTCCCATTCTGCTTCAGTCGGTAGGCGTTTCCCGTTTCCTTCACAATACCGCTTTGCATCTATCCAGGATACTGTCACAACCGGATGGCTTCCCCTTCGTGAAGCAAAAACACTCTCCGCTCCTTCCGGCTTTCGCCACCAAGCTCCGGGCACTTCCGTCCATCGTTCTTCGTCCACATAAACCCAAGCCTTTCCCTGATTCTCCGCCGTCGTTGTATAGGCATTCGTCTTAACAAATTTTCTAAACTGCCGGTTCGTCACTTCGTATATATCTAAGTAAAACGCATCCAAGGATACCGTATGTTGTGGATATTCATCGGCACTCCCTCGTGCATTTGGAGATCCCATCTCAAACATGCCAGCCGGAACAAGCACCATGCCCGTCGAAGTCCCATCCTGGGTGGATATGGCCAGATGCATGGGATCCGCCCATACCAAGAAAGGGGTACAGAAAAGATTGAATAGTAAGAGAAAGGAGAACAGCATGATGTCTATTTCATCGCATTCATGACAGGAAAAAACTTCCTGAGGTCATCATTACATAAGATAAATTTCGCCTGCATTACTCAGCACGTTCTCTATCCATGATCGGTCTGATATTCCATCCGCCGCCGACGGCTTTGAAGAGAGCCACCATCTCGGTGAGACGAGCGCGCTCTGTTGCGACTAATGTCTGCTCTGCACCCAATACACTTCGTTGCGCATCGAGGACATCAAGGTACGTCACGAGGCCTTTTCGATATCGAATCTCGGCAAGCTCACGCGCTTCATTGGCCGCAGACACTTGGGTGCCTTGGTGTTTCAGTTGTTCGCTCCGAGTTTGTAAGGCCACAAGGAGATCGGCTACTTCTCGAAAGGCATTTAGAATCGTTTGGTGATACTGCTGCAACATTTGTTCATAACGAACTTCCGCAATTTCTAATCGCGCCACATTGGTTTTCCCAAGAAAAATAGGGAGCGTGATGGAAGGCCCTATGCTCATTGACCGGCTCGCCCAATTGAACCATTGATCAAACTCGCTCGTTTGAAACCCTCCGTTTCCGGTGATGCTCAGAGATGGGAAGAAATACGCACGAGCTTCCCCAATTCTTGCATTAGCAGCAATGAGAGACCGTTCAACTTGAACAATGTCGGGACGACGTTTCAGGAGGTCGGAAGGCAGTCCGACTGGAATTCTTGGCTGGGTTAACACATTCCGAAGCGGATTGTGTGCAAGAGTTAGTGAATTCGGATGAGAACCGGTTAAGACTTCGAGATGATGAGCTTGAACAGCGCGCAGTCGATGCAGTTCCGGAATTTGTGCGGCACTCTCGGCCACGAGAATCTCTGCCCGCTTCACGTCAAGATCAGAAATTAATCCCGCATCAGCACGCGTTCTCAGTAAATTCAACGAATCTTGACGAAGGAGAAGGTTTTTCCGTGAGATTTCAATCTGTTCATCCAGTTCGCATAGTCGAAAATATGACTCACCCACATCACTGATGAGCGAAAGAACAATGCCCTGGCGTTCCATTTCCAATGCCTCAGCGTCGGCTTCAACGGCCTCTAACCCTCGACGAATCCTTCCCCATAAATCTAACTCCCAGCGCAAATCAAGGAGGGCACTCCACACATCAAAGTTCGCACCAGGCGGAGCAAAGCCTGCAGGTGCCCCACTGGTAGGGGCCACCAAGATGGTTTCCGAACGCCGGATTCGATTGTACGATCCATTCACATTGACTTGCGGATAAAGTCCTGCACCCGCAGCGGTCGTCAAAGCACGGCCCTCCAAAACTCGAAAGCTCGCGTCTTGGATGTTATGATTATTTTCCAATGCCAAATTGATCAGCCCAGACAATTCATCATTTCGAAATGCCTCCCACCAATTAGCTTCTGGAACTGAAGAAGATGTCGCCAAATTTTCAGCATCATTTTCACGCGTGAGGGAATCCCAGTTAGTCGGCACATCGATTGTCGGCTGTTGGTACTCAGGACCAACGAGACATCCAGTCACACTAAGCATCACGAAACATAGGAGAACTTGTGAGGCGGAAAGCGTGAAGTGTGAAGCGTGAAGCGTGAAGCGAAGATAGCTTAAGAAAGGATTCATTTCAGCGCTTTCTGTGTTTCGTTCTTCTACTCTTGTGAGCGTTCGATAAAGACATCGACTTGTTGCCCCACATACACCGGAAACTCTGGCTTCTCGAATTGATAAATGACTTGCAAGACTCGCGTATCGACTCGTTCCCGGTTATCACCTGTGAGCGAGCGCTTTGGTACAATATACGGCTCGATACGAGTAAATCGGAGAGGAATTGACCGCTCTGTCGAACCTTTCAGATACGCAACGGCTGGACTATGTGGTTTGACTAACGGAGCATTGACTTCATCAATATCGGCCCGAACCTGCAAGCTTTCGGTATCGCCCAAAAGAATATAGGGATCTTGAGCTCCAACCATGGCATACTCACCTGCCCGAATGTTCACTTGTAGGATGGTTCCGGCTCGAGGGGCACGCACGGTCAGTCGTTCCAACAGAATGTTTGCTTCGTCTCGCTGCGTTCTTGCCAAGCGCACATCAGCTTTGGCTCGAATAAGTGCACGTTTCGCCCCTTCAACCTCGTGCCATTTTCGTTGAATATCATCTTGGCTGACAGCCCGGCGATCTTCTACCGCCTGCAACCGACCTAATTGATCCATCAAATCCTTCAGGCGGATTTTCTGCTCATCAATGCGGGCAACAGTCGATGGAATCGAGTCCTGCCGGGTCTGAAGTTGAGCACGCAACTCACGATCATCCAGCTGGAATAAGGATTCTTTCTGCCTCACTTGATCACCCACTTCGACGTGAACTTTGGTGACCAGACCGGACACGGGCGGAGCAATTCGGACATTTTCATTCACGGCTTCAATAATTCCCGATGCGGCAACGGTTGACGAATACGGATTTCGTGGAGGCTCCTCTAATGGTGGGGGCGCAGGAGGTGTTTCACGTCCTCCCCATAATGTCGTCACCGTCAAGATCACCCCTCCGACCGCGATCCAGAAACTCAATCGTTTGAAAATCATCACGATTTTTCACCATTGGCATGTTGCACTTGATGAATTTGTCCATCTTCCATATGCACGATGCGGTCTCCAAATTCAAAAATTCGTGAATCGTGTGTCACAATAACAACGGCACGATCCGAACGCCTGCCAATACGCTGGAGCTGCTCAACCACCTTATGACCCGTCTCCCCATCTAAGCTTGCCGTCGGCTCATCGCAGAGCAGTAATCGCGGATCTCCAACAAGAGCTCGAGCAATAGCCACCCGCTGCTGTTCACCACCAGAGAGTTTGGCCGGCAACGACTGCGTACGTTCAGACATCCCCAGCTCCGCAAGTATCTCCGCAGCGGTATCGAGTGCCTCCTTCTTTGATACACCACGAATGAACAAGGGCACGGCAGCGTTTTCCGCCGCGGTTAATGTGGGTAATAAATTATACTGTTGAAACACGAAACTTAAATAGTCACGACGAAATTGGGTTTTCGCTCTGGCCGAAAGGGTTGTGATTGATTGATCAAGGATAGAAAGCTCCCCTTCATCGGCATCAAGAATGCCGGCGATGACTGAGAGTAATGTGGTTTTTCCACTTCCGGACGGCCCAACTAACAACAGGACCTCTCCCATGAACACATCTAAATCCACGCTTTTCAGAACAGAGATTCGCGCCTTTCCTTCCCCGAAGCTCTTGCACAAACCTCTCGCCTTGACGAGACTTGCCTGAACATCATCTGTTGGGTGTATCATCGTCTGAGTCATGGTCACCCTCTAAACACAATGGCTGGCTCTAGTTTGGATAATTTGCGAATGCTAATGGCACTTGATAAACCACAAATCCCCAATAAGGCAACCAATACTCCACCTAATAGGGGCCACGTTTCGACAAACGGCAGCTGCTCATTGCTCGCTGCGGTCAGTCCAAAGATGGTCGCTAACCCAATCCCGATTCCATAGCCAATGAACCCCACTAAAAAACTTTGAAGAAGAATCATACGGGCTAACATACCCGTACTCGCGCCAATGGCTTTCAGTGCTCCAAATTGTTTTAAATTTTCAACCGTAAAGAGATAAAACGTCTGCCCGGAAATCGCCATGCCCACGATAAACCCTAACAAGACGGTTGTGCCGAAATTGACTCCAATCCCAGTGTTTTTCAAGACCCATTGAATGGTTTTCCACGAAAACTCTTTATCCGTAAATGCGCCCAGCTCTGTTTCGGCTTCGATACGTCTCGCCAGAGACTCCGGCGTCACCCCCGAAACAGGCTTCGCGATCACATAGGACAACATTCGTCGCTCAGGTGGCGAATAACTCAACGCACGCTCATAGGTTGTGTAGACAAAAGGAATATTTTGAAAGCTTTTTTGAGTATCAGCAATTCCAACAACCCGAGCTTTCCGGTCGTTAATTTCAAATACGGTTCCAAGCTTGATGACATCCGGACCACCCAAGCGTTCCACCGCCCATTGATCCAAGACGACGGTATCCGGCGAACGAAGTTCCTCAATCGACCCTTCGAAAATTGTATGAGGACGTCCCAGCAATGTAGCGGCATCCAGCCCCACTAAAGAAATTTGTTGATAGTTCCCATCAGCTAACCTCGCACGCTGCACACCTTTATACAGTGGAACCGCCCATTCTACTCCAGGCACACTTCTCACGATCGTCACAGCCGTATCAGCTAAAGGCTTCACCTCATCGACTTGATTAATGTTGGGATCCGTGACCCAGACCGGCGCCTGAATGTTACTAATGCCAGATTGCGAGTACATCATGAGTCCCCAGAAGATTGAGCCCTGCTGGACGATGAGCATCGTCGAAAAAGTTAAACCTGCCAACAACATCAAATACTTCGCCCGATCTCCAAAGAGCATTTTCAGCGCTACGAAATTCATACGCGTTTTTTTCTCCGTGAAGGTTGAGAGGCCTGACGTGTCACATGATGAGGCATTTCCGTGTAAATTTTTCCAGCTCGCAGACCATCGAGAAAAATCGAGACAAAGGCTTCCTCAATTTCCTGCGGTTTTTGTGTCACGGGCATTTGAAATAATTGGCTTAAGAGACGATGGTAGATCAACATCCCCATGAACGCGCGGGCCGCAAGCAGTGGATCAAGAGGACGAAAGGCCCCATCCCGAATACGACTGCTTATATAATTCGACAAGAAATCGTAAAACACGCGAACATGGTTCTGGAAAAACATATCTGACAGTTCATGCTCCTCAAGTGCACTAAACAACAACAGCCGCATCAACTGAATGTCTGGGGATTGTCTAACAATCGTTTTGGCAATAAATGCAAACACCTTGAGATCGTCACGCTGTTCCGCTACCGCTTTCAACTCAGGAAGAATGTCGGGGATTGGAGATTCCTTAACCAAAATGGCTGCATATAAATCACTCTTCGTGGGAAAGTGTTTAAACAACAACGCTTCGCTCACGCCAGCACGTTCAGCAATGGCTTTTGTCTTTGTCCCAGTAAATCCTTTGGCGGCAAAGAGGTGAGCCGCCGAAGCGATAATACTGGCCTTTCGTTCTGCCCCTGTGATTCGAGGCGATTGGCCATTGCGCGTGGAAGGTTTCATAGGTAGCCCATAAGTGAGTATTCACTTACCTGAAAGAATAAATCGCCCCTTGAATTATTGTCAACAAGAAATCAGTTCAGCGTTTGTACAGGGCATGGTTAAGCTCTCACGTCAAAAATTAGGGAACGTTGTGGAAATAGCCAAAACTCTACACTTATAGCCATTTCAATAATACCGGATCGATAGAATGCCAAATTGCTAAATTTTGATCTCCACCGTGTCCTGTGTTCGTGTCCTAGAGCACCTCTAATCGCACATTCAGTGTACCGAGTGAGTTTCGGGGAAGGGTTGGACTTCCAAAGGCCAATGGCCCGTGACACGTTCGTGTCCTAGGGCACCTCTAATCGCGTGTTCATCTTGAACAAGTGTTTTCAATAAGGAATGATTGTCCATAAGCTATTGGTATATTGAAACATCGTGCCTAAGTACCTCATGAAACTTATTTGAATTCGCTATAACCCAACTACGCCGATCATCACCCTCCATAAACTTCTCCTAATCGCAAGACAAGCGATAACCCTCGTCCAGTGCTACAATATAGAGGACTCCATCACATAAGCCCTACGACCTTGGTCTTTCGCGAACCATGCTCCATGGGAAGAAGGCTTCCCACTCATCCATTGGACGTACCATTCACTTCTTAAGGGGTGTAACGATGTCAAAGTTAGCCGATGTGATGATCACTAACCTCAAATCTATCTCTTGTACATCTTCAGTTATTGAAGCGGCGAAACGCATGAGAGCTGAAGGTATCGGCTCTCTCCTTGTTGAACGAACAGGAAAATTACTTCGCGATCCGGACTCGACGATTATTGGCTTAGTGTCTGAGACAGACATTATCCGAAAGGTTGTGGCTGACGACAAAAATTTGCACAATACCAAGGTCGAATCCATTATCACATCACCAATGATTACGGTCGAACCCACCTGGCCAATTGAAGAAGCCTACGAGATGATGAAGCAACAGGGAGTCCGCTATCTTCTAGTCACAGAGTCAGGAAATATTGTCGGCCTTATCTCATTACGAGATATCCTCGTGCACTTGAAAGAACGGTAATATCTAGCGTGTTTCAAGAGACAGACATCATTGCGGCTTAAGGTCAGTACTAATGACCAATGACGCGGAGAGGTGAATGAGGGTTGACTCCTTAGTATTCATGACTATCTAGGTACATGGAAGGTCAGAGCAATAGAAAACAATTACGAAAATGATAAAGAACCAGCAAGGAGCATACGATGAGCGATGAAGGAATCATCACGAGTCTACCCGTTGTTCCGGTGAAACGAACCGTCTTGTTTCCGGAAACGCTGGTCCCCTTCACGATTGGCCGCGCCCGATCTATTGCTGCCGTTGAGGCGGCCATGAACAGCGAAGATAAAGCGATTCTGTTTTCAGCTCAGCGCGATTTCGAACAAGAAGATCCAAAGTTTGAGGATCTCTATCAAATCGGTACGAAAGCCCTCATTAAGCAAATGGTGAAAACGGCAGAGGGCCACTTAAATATCTTAGTGCAAGGCGTCGATCGAATGGTGCTTTTGAAAATGGAGGAGAGCGATCCATATCTCATCGCTCGGGCTCGTCAGTTGGATATCCCAACGGACTCAAGCCACGAGATCGAAGCTCTACATCGCGCCCTGCTCGATCTTGTTGGTGAGCTCACCAATCTCATGACGAATGAAGGCGTCTCGGAGATTGTCAGTGTTTTGCGTGCGGAAAAGAATCCTCTATCAGTGGCCTATCGGTTAGTTCCGCTTCTCAATATGAGTGTCGAACAATTACAGGCCTTACTAGAAGAGTCCCAACTCACTGATATTCTTCGAAAAGTCTATGCGGCCTTGTCCCATGAACTGCAAATTCTCAAGCTTCGTCACCAAATTGCCAGTCAGGCCCAAGCTGAAATTGGAAAATCTCAACGAGAGTATTTTCTCCGCCAACAACTAAAAGAAATCCAACAAGAGTTAGGTGAGATGGAGGGCGAGCATGAAGAAGGAGACGTCGCTCACCTCAAAAAACGTATTGAGGAAACGAAGTTACCTGAAGCCGTTAAAACCGAAGCCACTCGGGAAGTCAAACGCCTGGCCAAACTTCCGCCAACGGCACCTGATCATCAAGTCATTCGTAGTTATTTAGAACTTGTTCTTGAGCTTCCCTGGACTACGACCACCGAGGATAGTCTTGAGTTGTCTCATGTCCGAACCGTACTCGACGAAGATCACTATGGTATTCCAGATGTCAAAGAACGTATCCTGGAACATTTGGCCGTCTTGAAACTCAATCCCTCAGCCAAAGCCCCAATCGTATGCCTGGTCGGACCACCGGGAGTTGGAAAAACCAGCTTAGGCCAATCGATCGCACGTGCACTCAATCGAAAGTTTGAACGCATCAGCCTGGGTGGGCTTCATGATGAAGCGGAATTACGCGGACATCGACGCACGTATGTTGGCGCCATGCCAGGTCGCATTATTCAAGCGCTTCGACGTGCCGGCTCGAACAATCCAGTGTTGATGCTCGATGAGGTTGATAAAGTCGGAACAGATTTTCGCGGAGATCCGGCATCAGCACTGTTAGAAATTCTTGACCCGGCTCAAAACCATACGTTTCGCGATAACTATCTGGATCTGGCCTTTGACCTTTCAAAAATCATGTTCATCACCACGGCTAACACGTTGGATTCGATCTCGCGACCGTTGTTAGACCGAATGGAAGTTATTCGATTGCCCGGATATAGCCAACAGGAAAAACTGGAAATTGCTATTCGCTATCTGTGGCCTCGTCAAGAGAAAGAGGCAGGCCTGACTGACAAAGAAGTGACATTGCACGATGACGTGATTCCACACATCATTAATCGATACACAAGGGAAGCTGGGGTCCGGCAACTCGAACAGCAACTGGCGCGTCTCACACGAAAAGTCGCCTTACAGCTTGCAGAGCGTTCTCCCGAGAACACGCCAGAACCCATTTTTATTCGCAACCTCGATTTAAGTGAAATGCTCGGGGTGGAGCGCTTTCTGCCTGAAGAAGGACGGAAGGAACTTCCCGTAGGTGTCGCCACGGGGTTAGCCTGGACCGAGGCTGGCGGAGACGTCTTGTACGTTGAAAGTACTCTTCTTCCCGGAGGCAGTGACCTGACCATTACTGGTCAAATTGGCGATGTCATGCAAGAATCCGCTCGAGCAGCTCGAAGCTATTTGTGGTCTAGAGCTGAGACCATGGGACTTGCCATCTCCTTATTTAAACGAAACGGCCTCCATATCCACGTGCCCGAAGGCGCGATTCCCAAAGATGGTCCGTCAGCAGGCGTCACCATGGCGAGCGCGCTCGCCTCACTATTTTTACGCATTCCGGTTCGACACGATACGGCGATGACCGGAGAGATCAATCTCAGCGGAATGGTGTTACCCGTAGGTGGGATTAAAGAGAAAATTCTTGCGGCTCATCGCGTTGGCCTCCGGCGTATCCTGCTACCAAAAGCCAATAAAAAAGACCTCAAAGATGTCCCAGAGCAAGTCAAGCACGATATCAACGTCGTGTTTGTGGAAACAATTGATGAGGTCCTGCATCAGGTCTTACAAACGCCACCACCTGTCAAGAAGATGACCTCACCACCGAGACCGACAGCAAAGACTGCGCCAATTCAACATTAGTAGAATCGTAAATGGAAGGCTCAGGAATGTGTGTCGCAGCGACTGAACGCGTTTCAACTCGTTTGGCCTTCCAATACTTTTTCGACCAATACACATGATCTAAACTCGACATCATCACTCCACGGCTTTTTGAGGCATGGATGAATTGTCGCCCTTCAACGAAAATACCTACATGTTTAGTCCTACGACCTATTTTAAAAAACACGAGATCTCCAGGACGCAGATGACTTTGGGCAACTAGTAGTCCAACAGACGATTGCCGATCCGCTGTCCGCGGCAATGTGACTCCAAAGTGAGACTGATAGGTGAGATAGACAAACCCAGAACAATCGACACCATCCTTGCTGAGCCCACCATAGTCATACTCCACATCGTCCCATTCATCTAATTGCGCATACAATGATCGCTTGACTGCGTCCTCATTCGAGAGCGTGACCGTTGTCGATGCATGGATGCTGCCAATGGGATTCGTCGTATGTCGGGGAGCACTTTGGCACCCGCCGACAAACATCAGAAGGACGACACATGTAAGTTTAGTCATCATGATTTTCATCAGAAACCCTTCACAGGCTCTCCATCATATTCATTTTCATCAGACTGTCGTTTGAGTGTAAAAGTCCCTCCTGGATCCGAGGGATTATGGTCCTGTTCAATGCGAGTATACCACCACCGCCCAGTGGCAGTTAAAAGATTGTCCGATAATTGTATTTCAAATCCTCCTTCTCGGTCATTTTCTCGCTGAGACCAAGTACCTTTCCAGATTCGATCAATGACACTCATTGTCGTAAATTGACCGTCTTTCCATTCATAGATTCCGTTCCCTTTCTGATCGAAAGTTAATGGATAGACGACGTTTCCCTCTTCATATTCCCATACCCCTGCAAGATCACGAACTTGAATAGGAGATCGTTCTTGAACGTATTGCCGTGCCTGTTTCTCCTGTGACATTGAAGACGGAGAGGTACATCCCCATATACCCGTAAGGCAGACGAGCAACAGCATGCCCCATACATGCCATCTACACCTACTTATTTTCACTTCCACATTTCTCACTATTCTCACTCATCGGCATCTCCGACCACATAGCTGACGCCAAAAAACCGCTACAGACATTTTTTCACCCTTTCCCCTTGTCTCGCCTTCAAAAACCCAAGCTCCAAGCATCCGTTTATTTAGGTTTCCGCTTGTTTTTGCCGATACATCGTTAGATTCAAGCATGTCTCGACACTCATGATCAATATATCACATTCCCCCACATTGGAAATGAACACGAAGGAAGACCGAAATGGATACTGCTACAGAGCTGACTTGCCCGGAGTGCGGTAAGCAACAACCCCAAACGGAAGAATGTGTCTCGTGTGGAGTCAGTTTATTCAGCTTAGAGGAACCCGCTCCAGTCATCACGGGTGGGAAATCCGCTTCAGCAGCATGGCCATCAACGTCTTCCGCCAAAACTCAAACGGCATGGCCTTCACCATCAGCCAAACCCGTTCAGGAAACACAATCCATACATGATGATGTTGGCAAGCCCACAGAGGACATTTCCAATACTTTAGAAAAATCACAAGAGACGAACCAACCTTCTATAGTAGCTGGCTGGCAGCCAACAGCAATTGGCGACGACAAAGACCAAACTGATGCTGACTCAGAAGTATCAGAATCTCCAGATGATGTGCCCATAGAACTCAACCTCACGGATTCACAAGAATGGCTCACCCCTGAGCAGACAAAGCCTATCGAAGAATCCGATTCCGTCATCACTGACGCACCTCCACACGACGAGCCGTCATACGACGAACCACCAATGCCGGTCGTCCTGACACCAGAAAGCTCTACCTCACCGAATCGAGTCAGATACCCACTATTTTGGGGAAACGGACAATCACTCTTTGGCATATTTATCGTCAATAGTTTCCTGACACTCATCACTCTGGGCATCTATTCATTCTGGGGACGAGCACGTGTTCGAGCTTTCCTCAATAGTCAAACGAGTTTTGCCGGCGCCAGGTTTGCCTATCATGGTACAGGGAAAGAACTGTTGACAGGATGGATGAAAGCCATGCTCGTCTTTGGTCTTCCCTATCTGTCCTTCAGTGCGCTTCCGTTTCTTTGGCAAAGCGTGCCGCAGTATATTTCACAAGGCATCGCCGGAATGCTCTTTCTCTGCTTCATCCCCGTCGCCGTCGTCGGAGCGCATCGATACCGCATGAGTCGAACGTCCTTGAATAACATTCGATTCTCGTTTCGTGGAACTGTTGCGGAATATTCCAAACTCTGGCTCAAGGGTTCCGTTCTCACCGCGCTTACCCTCGGCATTTATTATCCATTCTTTGAAAATGCCCGTCGACACTACCTTGTCACACATTCTCAATGTGGAAGCCAAACGTTCGACTACGACGGAACCGGCAGAGACCTCTTCGCGATTTACAGTAAGGCCGGCGCCCTCTATTTGATGACCGTCACACTATTAAGCAGCCTGACCTTTGCCGTAATGACCCTGTACCTCTCCATGCCCCTGACTGACATGAAACCAATCATGGTTGCCTCTAGCTCCCTTCCAATCATTGCCGGGATCGGTCTTATTGTCCCATGGTTTTACCTGCAAGCGGCTCGGCAATGTTTTTTCTGGAATCATACAAAATTCAACGACGCACGGTTCTTTTCGACCGTAACAGCCTGGAAAATATTTGAACTACGACTTGGCCATCTATTTCTTCTCGTCAGTACATTAGGGATGGCTTGGCCATGGGTTCAAGTTCGTAATCTACAGTTTTTCTATTATTACACAGGCCTCAACGGGCCCCTTGACCTTCATCGTATCGAACAGGACACCCTGGATGCATCTCCAACCGGAGAAGAGTTAGCTGGATTCTTCGATACGGGCTTTGACCTCGGGTAATGAGTCAATTGAACGTATCTCGTCAAAGAAAAGTCCAGCAGAGTATTTTCGATTGAATCATAATATTTCTCAAAATTTTCTTATTAACTCGTGACTTCCACTACCCTTCAAACCGAATGGCCTGGCATCTATTATGATGGCGTGTCCGCCTCACCGCACCGAGTCACCATTCAGGTACGACCATCCGGCCTCCAGATCATCGCTCAATCGGGAAGCCAATTGTCATGGCAGTATCAAGAGATCCGACAAACTCAGGGAAAATATTCCGGGGAAGAAGTGCGGTTTGAACGGGGGAGTGGAATTTGTGAAGTTCTCACGGTATCCGATACGGCCATCTTGGATTGCCTTCATACCATCTCACCAGACTTGGTGACACACATTCACAATCCCGCACGTCGCCGATGGCGAATGCTGATGACAGGCCTCGCGGGTCTCGCCAGTATTCCGCTCTTGTGGGCAGCCTTTACTTGGGGCATACCGTGGGTCTCAGGTCCAGTCACCAGGCTCATTCCAACAGCTTGGGAAAAAGAATTGGGCCAATTCATGGCCACAAAATTAGCTCCTCCTGAAACACAATGCACAAACCCTCAAGTCGTCGACTCTCTCGAAACCATCGTCACCACACTGGCTCATTCGGTTGAGTTAAATCCCTATTCGTTTCAAATACATGTAGTGGACAGCCCAACCGTCAACGCACTCGCGGCGCCGGGGGGACAAATTCTAGTGTTTCGAGGATTACTTGAACATACTGAAACAGCAGAAGAAATGGCTGGAGTCCTCGCCCATGAAATGCAACATATTTTACAGCGTCATGGCATGCGACTTTTAGTACAGAATTTTTCAATGGGATTCGTAGTAGGAGCCCTAAGCGGAGACGTCAGCGGGATTATGACGTTCGGACTTCAAGCCGCACATGTTCTCCAAACGCTCTCGTATACCAGAAATGTCGAAGAGCAAGCTGATCAAGAAGGCCTTCAATTATTACTTCGCTCGGGAATCGACCCAGAAGGCATGCTGAACTTTTTTCGCACCATCAATGAAAAACTTAACGAAAAGAAAAAACCTTCCAAGCATACTGCACAATATTTACACACTCATCCATCAACCGAAGCACGCATTCAACGATTACAAAACCTTATTCCTTCAACATTCAAATCCTCCATAGAGTTATTGCCCGAGACAGAATGGACTCAGATTCGAAAAATGTGCGGCCATTTGCAAAAAACGTCCGCGTAAATTAGGGGAACACACCATCCGTTCATTTCCCCTATCCTTCTTCCGTCTGCTCTCTAGTAAAATTCACTTCTTTGCAAAACTAATGTGAGATTTATATTCTTGAATCGCCGCAGCCAGTGATTTACTTCCAAGGGGGATATTGGCTTCAAGTGTATCTTCAATGTCTTCATCATCGATAATCACCTCATACCGCTCTTGCCTATTGGTCATCACTGCACCTTGCGTCATTTGGCTGGGCGGCATATAGATTTCTTTCCACACTTCTTTCTCCACAAGACAGACATCTTTGAACCGTTCATACAACAGCGCTAGTTTTTCAGGGTCAGTTTCTTTTTGCTTTTCATCAGCCATTATGAATTCTCCTTCTCCAATGTATCTTGCTTTTGACTTTTCATTAAATCGTTTTCCTATTGCGCTTCGCCATATCCTCCGCCTCCAGGGGTTTCGATCGTGAGGATATCACCCGATTGGACAACAATGCGACATTTCGCCGGCAATTCTTTCTTCTCGCCCTCGCGCTGCAACTGATTTCGTCCTGCTAGTCCCGGCTGCCCGCCAATCAAACCATATGGCCCATGAGTGCGGCGTTCGGAAAGGATCGTCACATGTGCTTGCTGCAAAAACTCATACGTTCGGCAAATTCCATCACCTCCAGAAAATTTCCCCTGCCCGCCAGACCCCGACCTCACAGAATATTGCGTGACTCGAAAGGGATAGGCATACTCCAACGCTTCAACCGGTGTGTTTAAGGTGTTCGTCATGTGAGAATGGACTGCACTTGCACCATGGCCAGTCGGCCTGGCACCCATCCCTCCGCCAATGGTTTCATAATACGAAAACGGCTGTCGACGGCCAAGGTCCCATCCTCCAATCGCCACATTATTCATGGTCCCCTGACTGGCAGCTGGAATACGTTCGGGACAGGCTTGCGCCAAAGCCCCTAACACCACATCAACAATCCGTTGCGAGGTCTCAACATTCCCTCCGGCCACAGCCGCAGGAGACCGTGCATTCACAACCGTACCTTCCGGCGCAACTAGATGAATAGGCTTCATACACCCACTGTTCGCTGGGATATCGAGTCCGAGCAGACATCGAAACACATAGACGGTTGCTGAAAGCGTAACGGGGTACACTGCGTTGATGCTCCCCGTTCGTTGAGAATCCGTTCCAGTAAAGTCGACGGTCACGTCGTCTCCATTAATCGTGATTGAGGTCTTGATCGTCACCGGTTCAGTCGTCACCCCATCGTCATCAAGCCGATCCTCAAAACGATAGGACCCATTCGGTAACTCTGCGAGAAGCCGACGTGTCATCCGTTCGCCATAATCAATCAATGCCGCCATATCCTGACACACTTGCTCAACCCCATAGCGCTGCATCAAACCCTGCATGCGATTGATTCCGATAGTATTTGCAGCCATTTGCGCATGAAGATCACCCGCTCGTTCAGCGGGTGTTCGGACATTAGCCAAAAATAAATTCCACACGTCCTGATTGATGACACCACCGCATACCAATTTCAGAGGGGGAATAATGACGCCCTCCTGGTAAATTTCTTCCGATAACGGCATCGACCCCGCCGACATTCCTCCAACATCTGCATGATGCGCTCGGTTGGCCACAAACCCCATGAGCTCGTCACGTCCATTCTTTGGACTAAAAAGAGGCGATACCATGGTGATATCTGGAAGATGCGTCCCACCCTGATACGGATCATTCACCATCGCGACATCACCGGGAGAGAAAGTAAGAGCTTGCAAACAAGCTTGTACAGAGAGCGGCATCGCACCAAGATGCACAGGGATGTGAGCGGCCTGCGCAACTAACTGTCCATTGGCATCGAATACGGCACAGGAGAAATCACGCCGTTCTTTAATATTGGGAGAATATGCGGCACGCTGCAGCCGTACGCCCATCTCTTCAGCCACCGACACAAAGAGATGTTTCATCATTTCTATCCGAATGGGGTCATCCATGCTTATGCTCCAACGTCAATCACCAGATTTCGATACTGATCAACAAGAGCCGAATCGGTTGATCCTAAATAAATGGTCGTATCCGCCAGGACAATAATAGCCGGACCTTCGATCCGATGGCCCACTTGCAAAAGCGATTCACGATAATGAGGAACCGTATCAATCTGTCCGTGAAGCACCACTGGACGTCGACACCAGATCGCTTCTCTCACATCTGAATGTGCTGGTTGATACGTTGAGAGAACAGGAGGCGAGACCATCCCGATGACTCGAACTCGAACGTTCACGATCTCGGTCTGCGCATCGTCGTGACAAAAACCATAACGTTGTTGATGAAACGCATCAAACTGAGTTCGAAATTCTGAAGTGAGCGAGACACTCAATTCAAAGGACTGTCCCCGGTACCGCATATCTATTTCCCTGATGACCTCAATGGATTCGGCATCAAAACCTTGACGCTGAAGGTCCTTCACTCCTCGTTTCACAAGAGGTTCGGCTCGCTGTTCGAGTTCTTCATAGGACACATCCCCTGCGATCATTAAGGTTTGCACATAGTCGACTTGCGCATCGGCCGACAGCATACCCAAGGCAGAAAGTGTCGCGGCCTTTGGAGAAATCACCACGCGCGGAATACTCAATTGCCTCGCCACATCACACGCATGTAGACCACCTGCGCCTCCAAAAGACACTAAAGTAAAATCCCTTGGATCATGCCCACGTTCTACAGAAATGACTCGCATGGCCCGCTCCATATGGGCATTCACTACCTGCACGATGCCAAAGGCTAAGGCTTGCATCTTATCCAGTATTGATTGCGGAGGAAGTGAAAGGCTTCTTCCTAACAGGGTAAGTATTTCAGCAGCTTTGACGTGATCCAACGTCATTGACCCATCTAAGAACCCATCATGCGGGAGACGGCCGAGAAGAACATTGGCGTCCGTGACCGTCGGCTGCTGACCACCACGTCCGTAACAAACCGGACCGGGATCTGCGCCTGCACTTTGAGGTCCAACTCGCAGCCCGCCCCCTGCATCCTGATATGCAATCGACCCGCCTCCTGAACCAACAGTATGAATATCAAGGACAGGCACACGAATGGGCAATCCGCCAACCGTCGCCTCATTCGTCACATGAAGATGATCGGTGACGAGAGAGACATCCGTCGAAGTTCCTCCCATATCAAATGTCATGAGATGTTCATAGCCGGCAAGTTTGGCTACATACCTCGCACCCACAACGCCCCCTGCCGGGCCTGATAGAATAGAACGCACCCCTTGGCCGCGAGCCTGTTCAACGGATAATCTTCCACCATTGGACTGTAAAATATGAAATTCAGACGGCTCCATCTTTTGCTGGATTCGAACCAGATATCGATCGAGCACTGGAGATACATAGGAGTTGATCGCGGTTGTACTCGTTCGTTCATACTCACGAAATTCCGGAACCAGTTCATGTGATGCCGTCACAAAAAAACCGGCATCTCGAAGGCGATCGGCCACCAAACGTTCATGATCGGGAAAAACAAAAGAAAACAAAAAACTTACAGCCACGGATTCGATTCGTTGATCCTGTAAAGATTCAATGATGCGTCCAACCTCCGTCAGGTCAAGTGGTGTCACAACCCTCCCTTGATAATCCACACGCTCCGTGACTTCAAAGCACCGCTCTGGCGGAATTAATGGAAGAAGAGGCTCAGGCACTAAATCATACAATTGCTCTCGTGTCTGTCGGCCAATTACCAACAGATCCCGAAACCCCTTGGTCGTGATTAAAGCCGTTGATGACCCCTTTCGCTCTAACAGAGCATTGGTCGCCACCGTTGACCCGTGAACGACAACTCGGGAACCAATGTCTGGAATGGTCTTTAAACCCTCAAGTACCGCGATCTCCGGAGAAGCAGGTGTCGACAAACGTTTAAAACTTTGCACGGTTCCATTCGTGTCGTCATGAACAACAAAATCAGTAAACGTCCCTCCGATGTCTATACCAATTCGTTGCCCTAGACCACCTGTCATTTGCATATCAAAACGTCATGCCTCCCAACAAAAACCTAACATGTATCAGGATCAATTCAGAACTACTGTGCGGAGATAATATCTGAACTACCGAGGAGGATCGAGAGAAAAGCCCTGGAGGAATGCAGAAGGTCTTATTGAACGAATGAACCTAACTTACCCTTTGAATGTCCCTTTCAGCGCAACGACTCTCGGACTGCCACTACTGTTATCTAGAACCTTTATCATCGCGGTATGACTCCCGTGCGAGACCGAGGTAAAGACAATCTGCATGGTACATGACGAACCTGTCGACAACTTAGCCTTCACACATTGATTATCTGTCAGTGAAAAGGCTTCCGGATTTTTACCCACCAGTTCGACATTCATTACCTGAAGCGGGCCCAGCCCGATATTGGAAAGTCGTACAGTTTGCTCACGAGAATCCGACTGAGCACTATCGGCTTCAAATTCGACGGAATCCGTACTCATCGTCGCAAGCGGAATAGCTCCCCCACCGCTCAGAAGCACCGAAATCGCATCGGAATCGCTATCAGCTGTCACAAGGTCCGGCAACTCGTCCAAATCAAAATCTTCAGCGACGACTGCCGATGGGACTGCCCCGACACCGAAGTTTCCAGCTTTCTGATAGGTTGCCACTCCGTTGCCGAGGAGAACTGACACACTATTCGAATCTCGATTGGTCACCACCAGATCTAATTCATCATCACCATCTAAATCACGAATGGTGACCGCGACCGGACTAAACCCTACTTTAATTGATCCTCGATTCACAAATTGCCCGTCCTTGCCTTGCAACAGGACAATGACACTATCGGAAAAGACACTTGTCGTCACCAAATCTCCACGTCCATCCCCATTCAAATCTGCCCCTGTAATCGCACTCAACGACAGCCCCGCTCTGATCTCACCCTGTAATTTGAATTGGCCCTGGCCTTGATTAGCCAGCAATGAAATCACCCCGTTCGGCGTACGCCAACTTGCCTGACTCCACGTCACGGCTATATCCACAAGATCATCACCGGTCAGGTCTTGAACATACACGCCAGTTGGAAACATCCCGTTCCGACCATCTGTTTCATAAAATGTCGGCTCACCAAATTTCCCGGCTCCCTTATTGAACAGCACTGACACACTAAAAGGAGGATAATACCCGAATCGCCCACTATTGGCTGTGACAATATCAACACTGCCGTTATTATCAACATCCTTTAAGGCCACAAAGGTCGTACCTTTTCCTGACGGATAACTCCCGGCCTTGGTAAATACTCCAGTCCCTTGCCCGAAGAACACGACGATCTGATCAAGCCCACTCGTGGCCACAACCAGATCTAACAGATCATCACCATTGAGATCACTCGTCGCCACA
>BQIU01000074.1 GCA_021603905.1 Nitrospirales bacterium | reverse complement strand
TTGGGAGTCGGGAAAATGTCGAACAGGTCCAAGAATGTATGCGGACGTGAACAACAATCTTAGGAAAAAAGAGGGGTAGCTTATGATTCTCCGTACCATCTTTTTGGTGGTGGGAATACTCTCAGGGATGGGAGTGGGATTCAGTGTCGGTGCAGGAGAGCCTTTGTATCTTCTGGTCGGTGCTGGTCTGGGGGTTGCCGTCTGTGCAGGAATGATTGGTTTGGAACAGCGTCTGGGGAATGTTCCACTTCCGATGTCAGTGTGGGGAGCCGTGGGATTGGGAGGAGGTCTTCTGGTCGCTGGATTCTTCGTTCGCATGGCAGGTCTGATGCTCGATTCATCATCTTTGATTGGCCACTTTGGTGGACTGATGATGATGTTAACATTGCCCTATCTTGGCCTGATCGTTGGTATGCGTTATGGAACGGAAACATTGATTGCTGTATCGTCCGCTGAGCAAGCTGCCACTGAAGCTGAAGCTTCGAAAGAGCCGGACTTCACGCTCAAGCTATTAGATACCAGTGTGATCATTGATGGACGTATTGCCGATTTGTGCGAAACGGGTTTTATTGAAGGGACGATGGTCGTTCCGCAGTTTATTTTATTAGAACTGCAACATATTTCTGACTCGTCCGATAGCTTAAAGCGCGCACGTGGACGCCGTGGTCTGGACATCCTGAATGGCATGCAGAAAATGGCCAATGTCAAAATTGACATTGTTGAAGATGATTTCCCTCACGTCAAAGAAGTCGATACCAAGCTGGTAGAGTTAGCCAAAAAAATTGATGCGAAGATTCTGACCAATGATTTGAATTTGAATAAAGTTGCCGGACTGCAAGGTGTCAAAGTTCTGAATATTAACGAATTATGTAATGCGTTAAAGCCCGTCGTCCTACCTGGTGAAACACTGAGAGTGTTTGTCTTGAAGGAAGGCAAAGAAGCGGGACAAGGCATTGCCTATCTCGATGACGGGACAATGGTGGTGGTTGACCATGCCAAGCGTGCCATCGGAAAGAATGTCGATGTTCTGGTCACGAGTGTGTTGCAGACCAGTGCCGGCCGTATGATTTTTACTCGCCTCAAAGAAGAAACTGAACGGGAGGAGTTAAGCTTCGCGCGTGTGTAGGAGCCGGTCCAAGATTAAACCGGTCTACTGCGAGTGCAGTGGATTGACCATATCTTCCGATCCTTTTTGTTTACGAGGACACCTGTCATTGCTATATTCGAGAGGGGTTGCTCATACTGAGCTAAGGAATCCCGCAGTTGCACGCGATGAATGCAGCCGTGTCGTGTCCTAGCACAACTATTCGCCTCAAACAATCGAAACCTCTGACTCACCAGGACTCCTGTAATTAGAGATAGGCAGTGAGGCGAGTCCATTTCCAGAATCCATGTGCCCTATTATGCACTGAAAAGATTTGGTTGTACCGTGTACTGGGCACTCTCCCGTGACGATCGCTAATCTCGAACAGGCTCCTCATCACGTGGTTGCGGTGGTTCCCGCTGCCGGTCGTGGCGTCCGAATGGGAGGAGCCACGCCGAAGCAATTTCTCTCTCTTGGCGGTATTCCTCTCTTAGTGTATTCCCTACAAACGCTTG
This sequence comes from Nitrospirales bacterium, assembly GCA_021603905.1. Lineage (GTDB taxonomy): Bacteria > Nitrospirota > Nitrospiria > Nitrospirales > UBA8639 > JAGQKC01. The sequence continues at coordinate 20,203 of BQIU01000074.1, read as the reverse complement.
ATGCGGTTGAAAGCATTTCCGAAATTATTGTGGTGATTCCTGAGGCCGACAGGCAGTATTGTCAAGAAGCGGTTGTCGATCGATTTGATATTCAAAAAGTCACGCACATTGTTCCAGGTGGACGTCGTCGGCAAGATTCAGTTCGAAACGGGGTGTTGGCCTTTCAGAATCAGCCTGATTTTGTTGTGGTTCACGATGGTGTGCGGCCTTTTGTCTCACGTGAAATTGTTGAACAGGCGGTGAAATCAGCGTGTATGCATGGCGCGTCGCTTGTGGCCATTCCCATGAAAGATACCGTCAAACGAGTCAATGAGCACGGCGTTGTCGCGGAGACGCTTCCTCGTGAGCAATTGTGGTTGGCCCAAACCCCTCAAGTGTTTCGTTATTCGTGGTTAGTGGAAGCCCATAAGATGGCGGAGGAGAAAAATATTGATGCGACGGATGATGCCGGGCTTATAGAGCAGCTTGGTTATCCAGTTACAATTGTCCAGGGCAGTTCACTGAATATGAAAATGACACGACCTGAGGATTTAGCGCTAGGCGAATCGATTCTTTTAAGTCGAACAACCCAAGAAAGTCAGTAAATCAATAATGAGAATTGGTCAAGGATATGATATTCATCCCCTCAAAGAGGGACGCCGTTTGATATTGGGCGGCATCGAGATCCCGCATACACATGGTCTTGATGGGCATTCTGATGCTGATGCGCTAGTGCATGCTGTCTGTGATGCCTTGCTGGGGGCTATGGGCGAAGGGGATTTGGGAAAACGGTATCCAAGTTCCAACCCTCAGTTTAAAGATCTTTCTAGTCTGACGATGTTGCAGGATATTGCAGAGATGCTTGCACAAAAAGGGTACTATCTTGTCAATCTTGATACGGTGATTATGGCACAATCTCCAAAATTAGGTCCCTACCTTGAGCCAATGGCTGCACGTATGGCTGAAGTCCTCCATGTTGATTCGGGGCATGTGAATGTGAAAGTCAAAAGTGGTGAAGGGATTGGGATGATTGGACGCCAAGAGGGTATTGCCACGCAAGCGGTCTGTCTCATTGACGAGGTGCGGACCTCCTCCTCATAATAGCGGGTAGGGCGGCATGATTGTGGTTTCAACTGAGAATAGTGTCTGATATCATGCCCATTCGTACGGACAATGTAAGATATGTTGATACAGCGATAACCCGACTATTGAGATCTAAAGCCTTCAATAAAATCTGAAGCCATCACGATCGAGATAGCTTGCAGTGGCTTCCCATGTTTAAGTTTATTGCGCAAGACTTACAAGCAGTGTTTGAACGTGATCCAGCGGCCACAAGCCGCTGGGAAGTGTTTCTGACGTATTCAGGCTTTCATGCGTTACTGGCACATCGTGTGGCGTATTCACTCAGGTGCCGACACATCCCATTTTTCCCACGGTTCATCTCCCAAGTCGCGCGTTGGTTGACTGGCATTGAAATCCATCCAGGAGCCAAGATTGGGAAAGGGTTTTTTATCGATCATGGGATGGGCGTCGTTGTTGGTGAGACGACAGAAGTCGGCGATTACGTGACACTCTTTCAGGGGGTGACGTTAGGCGGGACAGGAAAAGAACGTGGAAAACGCCATCCGACTCTGGGCAATCATGTGGTGGTTGGGGCAGGAGCCAAAGTGCTTGGCGGGATCACGATCGGGGACAATGTGAAAATCGGGGCTAATGCCGTGGTGCTGCGTTCTGTGCCTGCCAATTCAACCGTTGTTGGGAATCCGGGTCGTGTCGTGAAGTATGAAGGGGAGCGTATTCCTGAGGCGACGATGGATCATATAAATATTCCAGACCCTATTGCCGAGCGATTTGAGGCGATGGAACGGGAACTCATTGAACTCCGGAAGCGAATCGATAATCCTGAATAAGACGAGTGGCTAGGTTCTGAGTCGGATATCGCTTGGGCAGACGTTCTTAGGTCTTCGAGGCTTGGAAGATTCTCTCGATTGAATTATTCAAAGTCGCGCTGAACTCTTCTTCGGTCTGTTGCACCGTCAGCCCCTCGGCTAATGCGCGGGAGAAGCTAGCAATCATGCCCTTGTTGCGTGTGAGACGTTCTGATGCCTCATTCAGCGAGTACCCACCCGATAGTGCCACGACTCGCAAGACATTCGGATGCTCGATGCACTCGGCGTAGAAACCGTCTTCTTCGGGTAACGTAAGTTTTAGCATGACCTGCTGATTGGAGTTTAGTCTGTTTAAGTGGTTGAGCAGCTCTGCTTTGAGCAATGCTTCGGCTTCAGCCTTCTGCGGGCAGTGGATGTCTATTTCAGGCTCGATTATTGGAATCAGGCCTGCAGCAATAATATGCAACCCGATTTCAAACTGCTGATTGACAATGGCCCGTATGCCTAATGCGTCGGCAGTCTTGATGACAGATCGCATCTTGGTGCCAAACACGTTGTGTTCCTTGGCGCGTGAGAGCAGCGAATCGAGGTCTGGAATCGGTTTCATCAACTGAACACCATTCGCCTCGTCCGCAAGACCCTTGTCGACCTTCAAGAACGGAACGATTCGTTTATCTTCCCACAGGTACTCGGCGACGCCCTTACTGTCAATCTTGCGATTGATGGTATCCTCGAATAAGATCGCGCCAAGAATACGGTCACCGTTAAAATTCGGATTGGTCATGATGCGGGTTCGCATCTCATGGATCTTGGCGAACATCTCGTCATTACCAGAATACTCGTCCTCACTGACGCCAAACTGTCGGAGTACCTTCGGTGTGCTGCCACCGCTCTGATCGAGAGCCCCGATAAAACCTTGGTCTTTTTGAACCTTCATGAGCTGTTGTTCGAACATAGATAGATCCACCTTTGAAGCCTGGAGTCCGGCGACAGCGCCGTACCTGTTTAAATTTTTTGGAGAGCTGGGACGATAACCTTAAGTCTAATTATATATGAAGATGAATCATCAATCTATACTAAACGTTACTCATGCACCACGATCACGCTCGTCCAACTCAAATTCACCAGTGAGGGATGTCTCATCTTGACTTGCCTAATCATAGGTCGCGACTTCTTCCAACATGAAAACCTCAAGCCCTGGAGTTTTTCTCCACGGTGATGAAGATTTGTTCAGGGGAGTTGTCGAATCTATAGCATTTCCTAGAAGTTTTCGATTCTATATAATGCGTTTTGTGCTTTAGGGGTACAAGCCTCGTAACTGATGGGCTTGCGCGACTCGATCGATTCCGTTCATGAGCGCCGCCATCCGCATAGTGGTTTTTTTTCCCTGTGCATAGTCCAAGGTTCGTTGAAAGGCGGACACAATGATTTCTTTTAGTCGTTCGTGAATATCCGCCTCCTTCCAGAAAAATCTCTGAACATCCTGTACCCATTCAAAGTACGACACAATGACCCCGCCTGAATTAGCCAGAATATCGGGGATGATGAAGATATCCCGATCAGCCAAGAGTGAATCAGCTTCAAGAGTGGTTGGTCCATTTGCGGCTTCGACTAAGATCCGACAGCGAATGTTCCGAGCGTTGTGCTGTGTGATTTGTTCTGCAACCGCTGCGGGGATGAGCACAGTACAGTCTGTTGTTAATAATTCTTCGTTGGTCAGAGGATCGCCCAGTGTGTGCATGGAATTGAGGGATTGTTTCTCTTCTTGGTAGCGTTTCAGAATGTCTGGAATATTTAATCCGTGTGAATTGTAGAGGCCCCCATTCTGGTCACTGATTGCGATGATCTTGGCTCCCGCTTCGCTGATGATTCGAGCAGTATGAGAGCCGACATTGCCCATGCCTTGTATGGCGACTGTGGTCTTAGATAGCTCGATCTTGAGATGTTTGAGGGCTTCCAGCGTCACATTCACCACTCCTCGACCAGTGGCTTCTTCCCGCCCAGCGCTTCCACCAATGGCTAGAGGTTTTCCTGTCACGACACCGGGAACCGCAAATCCCACTTGTTCACTGTAGGTATCCATCAGCCAGGCCATAACCTGAGCATTGGTTCCGATATCGGGCGCCGGAATATCCTTGTTAGGTCCGATGATCGGAAAGATTTCCGCCGCGTAGCGACGGGTTAATCGTTCTAGTTCGCCCTGAGAGAGGGCGCTGGGTGATACTTTTATGCCACCTTTAGCGCCGCCATAAGGAAGACCGGCGATGGCGGTTTTCCAGGTCATCCACATTGCCAGGGCGGCAACTTCTCCTAAATTGACTTCGGGATGGTATCGAAGTCCTCCTTTGGAGGGACCTCGGGCTGAGTCATGTTGCACTCGATAGCCCATAAACACTTTGACCGAACCGTTGTCCATGCGGACAGGGAGGCTGACGGTCAGGGCTCGTTGCGGGGCCTTGAGACGTTCTCTGAGATTAGGGTGGAGATCCATCAATTCTGCCGCTTGATCATACTGAGCTACGGCCAGACGAAAAGTCGGATGATCAAATTCGGTGACAGCTGATCCTTCCATACAGATTCTCCATGTTTAGAGAGTTTCGATGTTAATCGTAACATAAGGTAACGGCAACATGCTTCAGCGGCGATGTTCTGATAGAGAAACAGGTTTTTCATAATTGAGAAAAGATGGACAGCGAAAATCTCTAGGAGACTAAGTTGGCATGTGTGTTAAGAAGAGCCATTGTCGCGTAAAACTTCGTCTGACAGTTGGTCAATTAATCGAGGACTGTATGTTGTGACACGTCCAGCTTTAATGTCGGCTACGCCTTCGGCTATGGCCGCATTAATTGCGGCTATGCGTTTTGCGTTGGTTTCATTGTTCATATGCATACGAAGCGCATCTTTGACTACTTCCTCGTATGTATTATAGTTTTTTAACTTTTAATTGGGGACACATTCGTCTGGAAGCGCTTATCTCAGAGGGTATCCAGCCAAAGAGCATTGCCCACTCTACGGATACCGAGTCCTCTTGCTGCATGCTGGGGTTCGTCCCAGCGGCCGAGGCCCTTTTGTTTCGGCAAAAGGGCCCAAAACCATTAACACCCAGGCCAGACTTCTGTGATGAGACGAACCCCTAGTGGGTGGGGCGGGCCAACTCGCTTTGCTCAAACAAGCCCCGCCCGGTCTTAGAAGCGTTCGCTCAGCGGACTGGCCAGCAGGCGTCAGGGCATATGTACTGAGAAAAAGTTAAAACACTCTATAGAGGCCAGTGTGAATGAGACCTTTCACATACGCTTCATATGGATCACCCGAATCAATATTCGGCATGTCATGCCATCCGATATTCAGAAAATAAATATTATCTATTTCATTATTGTATTAACTTATGTGTGAAAAAGTAATGCTTTTCAAGAGTCGTTCAAAATGAGATATTTGCTTTGTTGTGCTGGTGTGATGCACGCAAAATCAAAAGTGCAAGATAAAGCACTGATCCAGCAGTAGAATTGTCCTTGGCAGTTTGATGAGATATTATGGAGAAATTTACTGCTGGTATGTAAAGTGGCTAAGGCACGATCGGTAAATTTATGAATGAAAATTCCAGAGAGTGAATTGTCGCAGTAGCCAAAGTCGAGAACGAAACCGATGCTCTTCTTACTCAAGGCAATGAAGGCAACATTAATTTCACAAACACCATTGATGATTCATTTGATTATTTGATCAAGGGATATGCCCGCCAAAATGAAGAGGGAGTTTTTGAGGTTTGCAAAATACTCGTTGATTGTCTCAGCACTAATGGAAGATCAGTTGAGGCTCGACGGTTAGTAGCGGACAAAGACTCTAAAAAGTAGAAAGTCCTCTTTCCCAATCTTGGTAGATCACATGTTCGCGTTACACAACCTTGGCTGGAACGACTTTCAGCGGCTATGTCTCACGATTACAAGGGAGATCCTGAGACAGACAGTGGAGTCGTTTCTCGATTCGGGCGATGGCGGGAGAGATGGCGCATTCACGGGCAAGTGGAGTGCCACGGGACAGGAAAACCTTAGCGGCTGTTTCGTAATTCAGTGCAAGTTCACCAGCAGGATCAACCATGTCCTGAGAAAGTCTGATCTGTCGGACGAAGTCGGAAAGGCCAAGAAGCTTGTCGGGCAGGGCCTTTGCGACTCCTACGTACTCATGACGAACGCTGGTCTGTCCGGTACTGGAGACGGAAAGATCAAGGTCCTCTTCAAGGGTGCTGGTGTGAAGCACGTCGCAACGTTCGGTTCCACCTGGATAAGCCAGCAAATTCGCGAGAACAAGCGCCTGCGTATGCTCGTCCCGCGCGTGTACGGACTTGGTGACTTAAGCCAGATTCTCGACGAGCGCGCCTACGTCCAGGCTCGAACCACCCTTGAATCGATGCGCGAGGATCTTGCCAAAGTCGTCGTCACCGAGGCCTACCGGAAAGCCGTCGACGCGATCAACAAGCACGGTTTTGTGCTGCTCATCGGGGAGCCTGCTGCCGGCAAGACGACCATCGCATCCCTGCTAGCAATGGCGGCACTCGACCAGTGGAATGCCTCGACGCTCAAGCTCGACGATCCCGGCAAGGTTGCCGAGCACTGGAACCCGGACGAGCCGTCGCAGTTCTTCTGGCTGGACGACGCTTTCGGAGTAACCCAGTACGAGGATTTCCTGGTCCACCGCTGGAATCACATCTTGCCGCAAATCCGGCCGATGCTCCGCAAAGGGGCGAAGATCGTCATGACCTCGCGCGACTATATTTACAACCGCGCGCGCAAGGACCTGAAGCAGAGCGCGTTTCCGCTTCTGAAGGAGAGCCAGGTCGTGATCGATGTTCAGGCCCTGTCCGACGGAGAGAAACGTCAGATCCTCTACAACCATCTCAAGCTTGGAAAACAGCCGCGCTCCTTCCGAACCGAGATCAAACCTTGCCTTGAGGGTGTCGCGAGCCATCCGCGCTTCATCCCAGAAACGGCGCGACGTCTGGGCGATCCGCTTTTCACGAAGGACCTGTTCATCGACGAGTATTACATCGACCAGTTCGTCGAGAAGCGCGAGCAACTTCTTCAAGAGATCCTCCAGGGTCTCGACACCGACAGCAAGGCTGCACTTGCGCTAATCTACATGCGCAATGGCCGCCTGGAGAGTCCGATCCAACTCCGGCCATCAGAGACACAGGCTCTTGAGCGTCTCGGCAGCGATCTGGGCGGATGCGTCGCCGCGCTCGAAGCCCTAAAGGGCAGTCTTGCGCTGCTCTCTCACGAAAGCGGCGAGTATGTCTGGCAGTTCAAGCATCCGACCATCGGCGACACGTACGCGGAAATTCTGATCCAGAGTTCGGAGCACATTGGCATCTACATGGAGGGCAGCGCGCCTGAACGGCTGGTCGAGCAGGTAACTTGCGGCGACGTCGGCATCGAAAAAGCGGTCGTGGTGCCGAAGTCATTGTTTCCGCAGATGCTCGCGAAACTCAAGGAAGTGTCTCAAAGCAAGTCGTATAAGTCCGCCAGGCTATCGATCTTTGGTGCGAAGCGGGCCCTGCAAGGATTTCTCGCCCGCCGTTGCTCCAAGCAGTTCCTATCGCTGTATGTGCAACACAATCCTGGCCTGCTCGACCAAGTTGCCGAACCCGGACTGTTCCTCGACACAGTTCCGGAGGTGCGCCTAGCAAAGCGCCTCCATGAAGTCGGGCTCCTGCCGGAGGAGAAGAGGAGGAGGTTCGTTGAGACGGTGAGCAATTATGCTCTCGAGGGGCAGGACGCGGACGCTCTGGATGACGACGGAATCCGAAGCCTTTTCAGCAACGGTGAATTTGAAGAGTTGGTGCGAAGGGTGCGGACAGAGCTTCTGCCGCGGCTCGGTGATGTCCGGCGCGAGTGGGAGTCCAACCATTCTTCAGGCAAGTCGCCGGAAGAGCATATGCAGCAACTTCTCGAGTTATTCAACTCTCTAGGGAAGCAATTCGGCGATGACGAGAGCGCGGTCAAACTCATCGATCGCGAAATACGGCGTACGAGCGAATGGATTGACGAAAACACGCCGGAGGAACCCGAGAGAGCCTCTCGGAAATTGGGGAAAGTCGAAGCGCAGGAAAAGCCGAAAAGCACACGCAGTATCTTCGACGACGTCGACGCGAATGAGGACGTGGAGAGTGAATGACGTTCGACTCCATCAGATTTGTAAGGAGTACAGCGTCGTCCTGGTACCCCACATCCGAACGCTGCACGAATCACGCGCGAAAGACTACAAGGTAGACAATTTGAACAGCGCGGCATAGAAAAGGGGACATTCTAATTTTTAGTACCCCAATCAGCTTAAGTAGTTACTTCGTTACTGTAAGAAAGCTGTTCTCCTGAAGTAATGGAAAAAAGTAGAATGTCCCCTTTCTCCCTGTCAAGGAATTTTAGGCTGAGAATGAAACGCTATCCTGATTTGCCCCTATCACTTCAGTCATACAACACTTTAATGAGATACAGTCCATGAGGTGGGGCAGTTTTTCCTGCCGCGCAACGGTCAACAGCCTCGAGAATCTGTTTGATATCACTTGGATGACGCTTCCCTAACCCCACTTCCATTATGGTGCCGACTATGGACCGGACCATTTGTTTCAGAAATCGGTTGGCTTGGATTTGAATGCGGATGAGCATGTCTTCTTGCTTCAATGTGAATGACTCGACTATGCAGACTGGGTTTTTTGTATCAGTCGGGGAATTTTGAAATGATGAAAAATCATGAGTGCCTACTAGTAATGCTCCTGCCTCCTGCATAGCCTTCAGATCTAGCGGTTTCGATATATGCCAGAGACGATATCGTTCGAGAGCTGAGCGATGCGGGGTTTGTGCGATTCGATACTCGTAGATTTTTCCTTTGGCGCTGTAGCGGGCGTGAAAGGTGTCCGTTACTTCTTCGACTTGTTGTACGGCAATATCTGCTGGAAGAAGGCCGTTGAGCCCACGTACCCATTCCTGAGAAGACAGTGGTTTTTCAGATTGAAAGCTCGCTACTTGTCCGTACGCATGCACGCCAGCGTCGGTTCGCCCGGCAGCAATAACCGATGTTCGTGTTTGCGTGATTTGGGTGAGCGCCTTTTCAACCTCCGCTTGTATGGTCGGTTGCTGAGGTTGATACTGCCAGCCGGCGTAATTCGTGCCATCGTATTCGAGTGTCACTTTGTATGTCGTCATGTCTGACCATCACTGTATGAAAACATGATGCGTTGTAATCGAAGACTCTAACCTATCATAGGTCTTTTCAGAAGAACACTAGGCAGCTTATGAAGATAATCTATTAGAGTAAGAAGTAACAAAACTTGGGACGAACAAGACCAGCAGCGTATTTCGTGATGTGTCGTTCGGGTTTTGTGAGAAAACAACGGCTCTGGCTATCTTCAACGAAAGACGAGATACGCTTCACGCTTGCGCGCCGGTGCGCTCCCGGCCGTCGTAGCCACGAAACTACTATGGCGGAGTCGGCACAGCGCGCAGGTACGAGTGACGAGTCGGTGTTACCGTGAAACGGTCTGGAGCGGGGTAATGTACGCTTTAATGCCCTGAAAAATTCCTTCAGCAACGCGTTTTTGGTAGGTCTTGCCTGTGATGAGTTTTTCTTCTGTTGGATTGGAGACAAACGCTATTTCGGCCAGAATACTTGGCATGGTCGTCATGCGGAGAACAAAGAAGGGAGCCGTTTTGACCCCGTGGTCTTTGATCTTGTAATGTTTTCGTAATTTTCCGACTAAGGCCTTGCGTGCAATCCACGCTAAGTCTCTGGATTCGTCAATTTTTTTATCTGCCAAGACATCGGCAAGGATAAATTGCCAGGCCGGGCCATTATCTTTTAACGGTGTTCCATTTTCTCGTGCAGACACTTCGAGGGCTCGAGGATCACTGGCTTTTCCGAAATGATAGATTTCCAAGCCTTTGACCGATTGTTTGGGATGCGAATTCACGTGAATTGAGACGAAGAGGTCGGCTTTCTTGCTATTAGCAAATTTGGCCCGGTCTTCCAGTTCAATGAAGATATCCTTTTCTCGAGTCATGAGGACCTTCGCATTGAGTCGTTCGGCAATCATGGCTTTCAGTTGTCTTGAAACTTTCAGCACAATGTCTTTTTCTCTCGTTCCTTTTCGGCCCAGCGCTCCCGGGTCTTTTCCTCCATGCCCTGGATCAATCACAATGAGCAGTGGGTTGCGTGGCTTTGCGGTTGGGACGACCTTGACTGGTGTGAGGCGTTTTGGTTTTGGCGCAGGTTTTTTGACCACCTGAGGCGGTGCAGGTTTAGTTTGAGGTGGAGGAGTCGCAGAGGAAGGAAAAAGGTCTAAGACCAGACGATTCGGGTTTTTTAAGGTCAAGACTTGATATTTGTCGAGCGTCGAAAGATCGACCGTGATCGTGACGGGTTTATTCCATTGTCGAGCGAGTTGAACCACTTGTGGAAACCCTTTTCGTTGAGTCTTCTTGTAGGCTTGGGTGCTGAGACGGGTATTGTCTAGTTCAAATACCACTTGTTCTGGTTTCGTCGTGCTTCGCTTTTTGAAATGTATGTGGCCTTTGAGATCAATCACCAGTCTGGTGTGGTCTGGATATTTATGAAAGCGAACGTTTTGGACCATCGATGACGACGATTTTCGAGCTTTTTGAGGACGAGACGACTTCTTTGTTGCAACAGGGTGGACGAAGGGTTGTATTTTTGGATCAGTAAGACTTGCTGGAGGGAAGACGGGTTGGGGCACCCCAAAAGAGCTTGAAAGAGGAATTGGACCAAAGACGATAAAGAGGGTCCAGATGATAAGAATTCGTGACAGTGGTGGCATAGTAGTCTATATCTAACTATTTCTCAGAAGTTTGCGGTCTTGTCAAGCTTCCAGAAAGATGGGGTTCCAGAATTCTTGACTGTACAGCAATCGTTCGATAGCCTGTGATTCATCATGGCAACGCATGTCATCATTGATGGGTATAATCTTTTGGGCGCTTCAGAACGTGGCTCTCGGACGACAGATCAAGATGGAGAGGCCTCTCGTGAGCGTCTCTTGCACGATCTGGCGACGTATCAACACCGGGTCGGACATACCATTACCGTGGTTTTTGATGCATGGAGGCAACATGGAGGCACTCAACATCATGAACATCGTACCGGGGTGACAGTGATTTTTACGAAACAAGGTGAACAAGCCGATCAGGTGATTCAGCGTATGGTACGAGCACAGAGTCAGAACTGTGTTGTGGTTTCTTCTGATCATGAAATTATAGCCACGGCTCAAGCGCATGGTGCCATGGTGCTTCGATCGCAAGTTTTCTTAACAAAACTCCGAGAACAGACAGTGTCTTCACGTCATGCCGAATCGGCCATATTACACGATGATCCTGACATGAATCAGATGCGTCGACCTGACAAAAAAGGGAATCCCCGAAAACTTCCGAAAGCGGTACGGCAGCGTCTGAGAAAGTTGAAGAAATTTTAATCTTCAACTGAGGTTGAACAGTCTTTTAGCGTTGGTGGCTGTAATTTTTGCAATTCGTTCGAACGCCTCAGGATTTTGTCCCTCCTTCACTTCTGCAACTTTTTCTGCCACCTGTTTAATGTAGGCCGACTCATTTCGTTTCCCGCGATAGGGAACCGGAGTCAAATAGGGAGCATCGGTTTCAATTAACAGGCGGTCATCAGGGACGGTTCTCACAATTTCTCGAAGTTCGGAAGCATTGCGAAATGTAATAATTCCAGAAAAGGAAATATAAAATCCGAGACCTAAGGCATCGTTCGCTAACGTGGCATCTCCTGAAAAGCAGTGGATGACTCCTCCAATTTTCGCCGCGTGCTCTTCACGCAAAATCGTGATAGTGTCATTCTGAGCTTCACGAGTATGAATGACTACGGGAAGCTGGAGTTCATGGGCCAGTTGAATTTGTTCGCGAAACCGTTGTCGTTGGATCTCACGAGGGGAATGGTCATAATGAAAATCCAATCCAATTTCCCCATATCCAACGACTTTGGGATGTTTGGCCAATTCCTTCAATTCTTGATACCACGAGTCTTGGATATGTTTGACTTCGTGTGGATGAACGCCAATCGTGGCATACACATTGGCATGTCGATCAGCCAATTCAACCGCTGCACGACTTGTCGCCAAATCACAGCCAATCGTGATAAAGGATTCGACCCCGGCTTCCTCAGCACGTTCAAATATTTCAGCACGGTCCGGATTGTATCGTTCATCATCTAAATGAACGTGACTATCGATGAGCATACGACCTCAATTAGTAAAAAAGTTTCGTGAATGTACCATATTTTATGAGAACAAAGAAGTCTGGACTCGAGCGGACTTAGATGGGAAATGTGATGCGAGTGTGTAGGTGTCTGTCATGAGTTGGGATGAGCAATTATTCAGAAGCATTAATAGCCAGGCTGGGGCCTCTGAAATATTGGACTGGATGATGTACGAATTTTCGCAAGAGGGAAACTTGCTCTTTCCATGTAGTCTCCTCGTCATCTATTGGGGATGGACGAACTGGCGAGAGGCCAGGATTGCGGGGCCGACATTGGCGCTGTTGATTGGATTAAGTGATCTCATCGGCGGTCAATTGAAAATTGCCATCGACCGAGCCCGTCCCTGTCATGTTTTGGCGAGTATCCATGAACTGGTCGGATGTGGAGGAACGATGAGCATGCCTTCGAACCATGCCGTCAATTCTGCTACAGCCGCCGCTTTTCTTCATATGTTGTACCCACGCACGGCATGGATTACTTGGCCACTGGTCGGGCTCATTGGTTTGTCACGTGTCTATCTGGGGGCGCATTATGTCACTGATGTGTTTGCCGGATGGACGTTAGGTCTCGTGCTTGGGGCGAGTATAGGTTTCCTTGTAGCCAAATCTTCGTGGTTTGGCCGAGATAAGGAGCCGTCCGTCGTACCTGCGACGTAAGGTTCAGGTTTCTACGAAGAATGCGAAGAATGCGAATGCGTAAAGCTTGGGCTCATTTCTCCATTCGTCAGTCGATTCAAATCGCAATGAACAGTATCAGGTTCCGTACAGTGAGTTTCTAGCTGAATGGTATGATGGTGGATGCCGAAATCGGCGATAATCATTGATTGAATACTGTTCAGAAGAACATCTTTTTCCTGTTCATGTTCCGAATCAACTAAGACATGGCAGGTCAACATAATGAGGCGTGGTTCGACGGCCCAAATATGGAGGTCGTGCACATTCTGAACCCCGCCAATTCGTTCGATGGCTTTCACCACATTGGTGGGATTGATGCTGGGTGGTGTGGATTCTAACAAGACGTCAAGCGACTCGCGAAAAATCGGCCAAGCACCTCTGGCAATGACGATCACAATGAGAAGACTAATGAGTGGGTCAAGTGCTGTCCAGCCAGTATAGAGAATGCCAATGCCGCAGGCTACGACGCCAAGTGAGACCCAGGCATCGGCGAGCATATGCATAAAGGCCCCGCGAATGTTCAGATCGTCTTTTGCGCCGTGTTGAAGGAGTAAGGCGACTGATAAATTCGCCAAAAAACTGACGAGTGCAATGATGATCATCCATCCTCCTGGAACAACGACAGGATCGGTGAGTCGATGGATGGCCAGAGCAGCGAGGATTCCTGCCGTGAGCAGTAACACTAATCCGTTGACAAACGCAGAGACAATTCCTGCACGATGATAGCCAAAGGTTCGATCTTCAGTCGCCGGTCTGGCTGCTAAAATATGCGCATATAACGCGAGGAAGAGTGAGCCTTGATCGATAAGATTATGGCCGGCATCGCTCATCAGGCCTATGCTGTTAATCACATATCCGCCAATGAATTCTGCCACGATAATGATGGCATTGATGGCCATGCCAATACGTAATCGAGTTTTAAGTTGACTGTAGGAGAGCGTGGGAGTCGTCATGGTGTTAGTTTCGCATCATCCTGCTGAATGAGCAAGAACAAGAAGCGTGAGGTTGGTTGTTCTAACCAAGCGTATTGTTTGCCGATCAACCATCATCGTTTCTGACGTCATCTTTTAATTGATGAAGTATTGGATGTTACGAAAGAGTCAGGAGATGTTCATAGAGTGCTTGAGTTTGTCGTGCAATGGCTGACCAACTAAACAATTCTTCAGCTCGTCTCCGACCGGCTTTGGCATAGTGTTCGCGCTGGTTCTGGTTGGCCATCAGTTCGTTAATGGCCGTGGCTAAATCCTTGGAGAATTGTTCCGGGTTGACGGGCGAAAATGGCGATTCTTGATGTTGCTGCAGCGGGACAAGTGTGCCTGTTTCTCCATCCACGACTACCTCTGGAATGCCTCCGATGGCTGATGCCACAATGGCCGTTTCGCAAGCCATGGCTTCAAGATTAATGATGCCGAATGGTTCGTAGATCGAGGGGCAACAGAAGATGGCCGCATGTGAATAGAATTCAATGACACTTGGTTTGTCGAGCATCTCACGAATCCAAATCACTCCCTGTCTTTTCTTGGATGCGTCTTGAACGGCGCGTTCCATTTCCGCTTCGATTTCAGGTGTGTCAGGTGCTCCGGCACAGAGGACGACCTGGAACTCTGGGTTTAAGTGCTCAATGGCTTGAACCAGATGCACAATGCCTTTTTGTCTGGTAATTCGACCCACAAACAACACGTAGGGTTTTTCTGGATCAACCCCGTGACGGAGAAGGGCCTTGGTTGAGGTCTGTTTTGTGTACTCTGAGAGATCAATGCCATTATGAATCACCTTGATCTTATCTTGTGCAATGGAGAAATGGCGAAGAATATCTTGTTGCGTTCCGTGAGAGACCGCAATAACCGCGTCGGCCATTTCGAGTGCCGTTCGTTCTAGCCATAGTGAATAATCATAGCCACCCCCCAGTTGTTCCCGTTTCCAGGGACGTAAGGGTTCAAGGGAGTGCGTGGTGATTACCAGTGGAATCCCATAATTCAATTTGGCCAAAATGCCGGCGAGATGGGTATACCAGGTGTGACAGTGGATCAGGCTAGCATCGATGCCAAAGGAATTGAAGTCGAGTCCTCTCTGCATGGCTCCAAATACGGAAACTAAGGGCTTGGGACATCCGTACTGACTATTATCCAATTCAAATCCTCTGACGTGAAGGTTGGGTTCAGTCACTCTCTGGTCACCGAAGCACCGCACTTCCACTTGCATCAGTTTGGCAAGTTCTTGGCTGAGATATTCAACGTGTACACCGGCCCCTCCATAATTATACGGAGGATATTCATTGGTGAGGAGTAAGGCCTTCATCGTATTGTGTTTTCCTCTCACATGGGAATTTGTGTAGTGAGTGTTGTCCTGAGCGTTTGGAAATTCGCTCTATAGAAAACGCAAGAACGGAAGTATATCACCGTTGTTGCTCGACTATCTTGAACCGTAAATGGTGAAGACTCGTGACTGGTCCTACGGACAGAGGGATCGGATTAGCGAGAGCTATTGGCTTGAGTTGACCCAGTCACGAGCGTGATGTTCCTTCACGTTGAAGAATTCTCTTGGCCAAAAGGTCAGACAACATGAGAAGAGCAGAAGCGTTTGTATAAAGCTGTACCGTTTCTTGTGTTTGTTGATGGGGTCGACACTGAGATTTATTTGAAGAGCGCGTTAAGTTCTTTTCTCATTCTCTGTCTCATCAAGACTTTCTACAAGTATACGATGAGTAGAACAGACGCCGTAGAACATAACGCCATGGCCGTATATTCGACCTTTGTCGGTAAACCTTAAACCCTCTTTTCAACAATTGGATGACAAGGAGGTTCGCTGTCGTCTTAATATTATGTATGTGACGACAGGGATATCGGCGTCCTTGAGCCTCAGGAGTCGATCGAAATTTCGTTAGACGGCGACTTGACTGACTGTTTGGTTGCATCCACAGCGGCTGTGACACGTGATGCCGCTTGTTTTAATGTCTGCTGAGTATCCTTTGTCAGGGTGTTGAGGGTGCTTTTCGTGTCGGTTGCCATTCCTGTGAACTCTTCCTGAGCCGTTTTCGCTCCTCGAACTAATCGTCCTCGCAGTGAAGTTCCAGGTTCGGGGGCCATTAGCAAGGCCGCGCCAGCACCAAGGGCGACTCCCGCAATAAAAACGAACGTATTGACCCAGCCTGAGTCGTCTGAATAATCTTGATGATCCATGATCGGTCTCTCCCTTGATATGGTATGATTTATGAGTGTCTCTGCTGTTTATTCCCAACGAATGTCGTTACGGCACTTCCTAGCAACACGCCAGCTCCAAACACAAGACTATAGGCGAGGCCTGTTCTCAATTCCGGCCAGCTCTCAAGGACTCGTTCCCAGAGTGGGACGCCCGTTGGAAAGTGAACATGCCCTTCCCATCCGAGGTTGGCTTGTTGAAACGTTTGATCTGCTTCGTTGTCTTCTTTCGGAATGTGTTCGCTGTTGTGTTCTAATATTGTCATGCGGTCCTCTCTAATAAAGCGACAGGGAAATGTTCAAGAATCTCATGTACCGGTACTATAGCTTTTTCATGGTGTTCCGTCGATGCAATCGATTCTCCTGTGAGTACATTCGTAAATCGCGAACCAGCCAATGTATCGGGAAGCAAAAGATTCGTGCCCTCCCACACCTCTTTCCCAAGCGGCCATTGTCCCGACTCAGGGCAGAGACTTGAAATAAAGCGCGGGATAATCGTTATTGCAGCCTGCTCACCTTCTATTCTACCAAATGCGCAGACATGTGGCGATTGTGGCCCATCGGACTCCAGAGGTTGAAAATCGCCTTCTAGAAATAGGGAGGCATGGGCTTTTCGATATTGAAGGGCCTTCAAGGTTGTCCAGAGTTTGAGGTGTCCATTATGAGGGTGCTCAAGCAATTGTCGCAGTAATGCCAGGGTTCCATCGCGTTGTTGAGTCTGGTTGAGGTCCTCAAGTGCTTGCCGGTGGTTTTCATACTCTATAGGTCGGCGATTGTCAGGGTCGACTAAATGGAAATCCCACAATTCAGTTCCTTGGTAAAAATCTGGAATGCCCGGTGCGGTGATCTTGAGCAACACCTGCGAGAGTGAATTCACCATGCCATAATGTGCGACGATGTGTTGAAAGGAGAGGACGTCTTTGAGGAAGGCTCGAGAACGTGTGGGTTTCAGTATGTGGGCGATAAACTCTTGAATGGCTGATTCGTAGGCTTCATTTGGGTTGAGCCAACTTGAGTGGACTTTCGCCTCGCGAAGGGCCTTAAGCATATATTCCTGAATACGGTTTGTGAACTTCTCAAGGGCTGGTCCCTCAAGTGGCGTAAAAGGCCAGCAGCCGAGAATCGTTTGGTACAGAAAATATTCCTCATTCCGGTCAGGTATGGTTTGTTCATCAATGATCTGTTTGGCTTTTTTATTGAGCTGTGACCATCGACTGACGTGTTTTCGCCATTGTTGGGGAAGTTCAGAAAGCACATTGAGGCGAGCTCGAACGTCTTCGCCGCGTTTTGTGTCGTGGGTGGCTGTTGCAGAAATACTATACGGTGATGTGTTCTTTCGTATAAGCATTTGTTCGTAAAAGTGGTCGAGTGAAATGCCAAATTGGTCAGGTTCTCCCCCGACTTCGTTTAATGATGTTAATCGATTATAGATGTAAAACGCTGTATCTTCGACGCCTTTTGCCATGACCGGGCTGGTGGTTTGTTGGAATTTCATAATAAAACTATTGACGTCGCGCCAATCAAGATGTGATCCGTCAAACGGCACCTTCAAGAGAAGGTCGCGGATGAAGTCAAAGACCAGATTGTTAATGGCCGGATTTCTTTGTTTGGCTCGAGCCGTGGCTAGACGGATATATAGTCGATCACGATCGGCGACGCCTTCACTGGGATCGAAGGTGATATACGTACGATAGACTGGAAAGCAGGCAATAATTTCGCGAACGGCATGAATTAAACTGTTTAAGGTGAAGTCCCGTGAACGGCGATTCCGTTCGGAGAGAAGGCTGAGTTGATGTCCCAATGCGTTAATCTCACTGGACATTGCACTACTCATGATGAGTTTTTTGGAGTGATAAATGAGGTCGTTGTATGTTCCGGAAGGTTTGGTAAAACGGTTATAGAGATCGTCAAATTTTCGTACATGTTGTGTGTCAATAAAGAGGTTATTGAGCAAGGTCAAGAATTCATAACCTGTTGTGCCATGGCACGGCCATTCCTCACTCAGAGATTCAGACTTCCCTAATATTTTTTCCACTACGATGAAGATTGATCGGTTCTGCGCGTCAAATGGAAGGTTGAGTTCTTCGCGAGCCCATGCCTGCCATTGCTCGAGATAGGCTTTCGGATCAAACAGCCCGTCAATATGGTCAATGCGAAGCCCGGTAATTGCCCCTGTTTTGAGTAGATGAAATACGCACTGATGAAACTCTGTAAAGACCTGAGGTTCTTCCATACGGATTGCAGCAAGCTGATTCACATCGAAAAAACGTCGATAGTTGATTTCTTCAGCCGCCACACGCCAAAAGGCCAGACGATAGGCTTGATTGCTTACGAGCGCATCAAGTAAGTCAAAGCTTCGATCTGAGCCTTTGACCCCATTCAAAATACGAATATTTTCTTTGATGAACTCGGCGATATCGGAATGTTCTTGGCATAAGCTGGAAAGGCGACGCTGAATAACTTCTTTTTCTCGATATCGTTCGGCAATGCGTTCCTGGTCATGTTCATTTCTTGATGGGAGATGCGATAAGGCCGTAATGATGCTTTGAAATTCTTGCAAATGGGCATCGTCAGGGTTGAGCTGTTGTGCCAGGTCATCCTGGCGAAATGTGAGAATGAGTGTCCAGGTTGAAGGGTCGATCGGAAATTGATGATCATAATATTGAAAGAAAAATCGTCCATCCGAATAGGATAGGGCAATTTCCTGATTTTCCAACGCGATTCCGTATTGCTCTCCTAGAATGGGAAGTAATACTTTATTTTCAAGCTCAGGTTTGACGGGATTCCAGTCGATGTCAAACAGTTTGGCGTGCTTTGAGCTGGGACCGTTTTCTAAGACATCCTGCCACCAAGGGTTAGCGGATTGATCAATTCCCATATGATTGGGAACGACATCAAGAATGTGACCCATGTGATACTGCTCTAAGGCATTGATGAATTGCTGGTAGTCATCTTCACTGCCCAGTTCAGGGTTGAGTCTGGTGGGGTCAATGACGTCATAGCCATGGGTGCTACCAGGGAGCGCTTTAAGGTAAGGAGAGGCATAGCAGTCCGTAATGCCGAGGTCGTGGAGGTAGGGAACAAGATCGGCCGCATTCTTAAACGTAAACGATTGGTTGAACTGAAGGCGGTAAGTGGAAACTGGAATGCGGCGACCGGGTATGGGCATGGAGTGCAAACTTACGTAAGGTTAATCGGATCGATGACGGCTCGGCCACCGTAGGATTGACCTCGTGGGAGAACAATCAAGCCGGATTTACCGACCGTACTAATTGGAGAATCCTTGGACTTGTGGAATCCTAACTCCGTCCCAGCGGAAATAACATTGAATCGATCAGCAATGACACGGCGTAATCGGCATTTTGGACCAATGATCGTTCCATCGAGAATGACGCATTCCTGGATGACGGTGCCTTCTCCTATGCGAACATTGCGTCCAATGAGAGAGCGTGTAATTTTTGCATCAACAACAAGACTCCCTTGTCCGACCATGGCATCATCGACTCGGGTCCGGACTAAGCTGGCCACGGGTTCAAGAGACGCATCGGTTTGAATGGGCCAGTTCACGTTGCGAAGATCAAATATTGGCGTTTCACCGAGGACATCCATGTTTGCTTGCCAATAGGCATCGATCGTGCCAACGTCTCGCCAGTAACCCCATTCTTCATAGGGATGAATCCCCGGCACGACATTTTTCAGGAAGTCATACGCCAACACTCGATGGGTTTTTGTCAGTGAAGGAATAATATCTTTTCCGAAGTCATGGGTGCCGGGTTCACTGGCGTCTTGTTCGAGCGCTTGTATGAGCGTATCCACATTGAAAATGTAATTGCCCATCGAGCTGTAGGCCATTTCCGGATTGGTCGGCATTGGTTTTGGTGATTTGGGCTTTTCTTCAAAGCCAATAATCCGCTGCTCCTCGTCCACCTCCACGATACCGAATCCTTTTGCGGCTTGAAGTGGGACCGGAAGGGCCGCAACGGTCACATCAGCTTGATTGTCCAGGTGAAATTGAATCATCTGCCGAATGTCCATGCGGTAAATATGGTCAGCACCAAAGACGGCCACTAATCCAGGAGCAAAATCGCGTATGAGATTAATGTTTTGATAGATCGCATCGGCTGTGCCTTCATACCACTTGCCGCGCCCTTTCATTTGCGGAGGCACGACCGTGATGAATGACTGGCGATGTGGT
>BQIU01000073.1 GCA_021603905.1 Nitrospirales bacterium | reverse complement strand
CTGAGAGGAGTTCAAATACCAAGAAAATCTCTGGCTGGGTCGAAGGGAACGTGTCTCCTGGATCAATGGGGATAAATTCATGATTGCCAATGGGCAGATTATCCCGCAAGACTTCCTTGGCAGGAATTACATAACGGAATGTACCGAAATCTGCATCCCTGCCCATCAGCAGTGCCCTCCGATACAAAGGATCTTGGGGCTTGAGTTTCTCAGTCGCCACTTTCTCATACACCTCTTCCTCATTCAGAACCGATGGCTCCGAAGGAGAAATGGCTTGGGTGGGTTCTTGAGCCTGTGGACGTTCGGCCTCGGGAACATATGGGCGGACTTTTTCTATCCAACTCGCCAATTTTTCCTTACTCAGCACTCGTGTGCCCGGCTTGATCGCGACGTCTTTGTTGCTTTCCTCAAACTCAACGGCCGTCTCGTACAATATTTGAAAATGATCTAACGCCTCAGCCCAGCGTTCCAAGGCCGCCTTGGATTGTCCTAACCGAAAAAATGTATCAGCCAGCACTTCTTCTTTGAGCGTGAGCGTCAGCACTTTTTCTAAAACGGGAATAGCCTCTTCATACCGCTCCAGTTCCATCAGCGTGATTCCAAGATGATGAGTCGCGGTATAGTCGCCGGGATTGAGAACAAGAATTCTCTGTAAGATGGGTTCCGCTTCCTGGTAACGACCAGCACTATATAACCTCCAGCCTTCTGCACGAATAGAGGCCCATTCCTTTTGATCTGCAGCCGTCTTCCCAGGACTGAAGATGGGTTGAAAACGCCGGCCCCGTTCTTTTGTTGCACCATAGACGACAGATAACAAACTACGGGCAGCAGCCTCCTCCGGGGAATCGGGAGCGACCATAGTGAGGACATGTTTGACATCGTCACGCGCCCCGCGACCATCGAGAACATCAAAGCGTGCTCGCGCCATCGCCAACCACCATCCAGGAAAATTCGGAGCTAACGCCACGGCCTTTTGATACCACTCAAGCGATTCTTCGAGACGATCGAGTGTTCGAAGATCATGAGCCATCCGCAAATGCACGAGCGGGTTATCTGAATCCAGCTCGGCAATACGTTGAAACTCGTTGATCGCCTCCTCATCCCTTCCGGAGCGATAGAGAACGACCCATTTAGCCCAGCGAACATCCAGGGCTTCAGGTGTTCTCTGGAGAACTGCATCATACGCCTCAACCGCCTCCTGATCCTGTCGTGTGGTGACAAGAATATCTCCAAGGAGTTTTTGCAAATTCATGGTGTTCGGATGTTCTCGAATTCCCTGAGTCAGAATTTCCAAGGCAACCGTGCTACTCCCGCCTACCCACGCATCTTTCGCCTGTCGGGTGATGACTTCTACTGGCATTGCTGACTGATCTTCTGCCAAAACGAAATCATTCACGGGCATAGCGAGACAGAGGATAGCGGAGACCGAAGCTCCAATTCTTTCCCAACGTTTCGGCCAGAAAACTGTCCATTTCAGAGACGTCATCTGGGTTTTTGCAGTCTGAGACACAATCATTGGCATGAGCGGTGAATAAAGAGTCATGTTCTATGAGAACGCTTCACGCGTGAAGCAACCATCTAAATCCATCCATTAAACCATGACTCAAACACGAAGCATTCTTTTGTTCTGGTTAAACGTTGATGAACCCTTTGTCGAAAAATAACCCACGATTGATATCCCCGAGGCTGACCATTCCCTCAAGCTTTCCATTCTCCGTCACTGGAATACGCCGAAAATTCTTTAATCCCATATAGGAAGCCGCCTCCAAAATCGTCGTGCTCGGTGTGACGGTCAGCGGGTTGCGACTCATCACCGATTCAATATTTCGACGTAACACCTCTGGATAGCCTTCTTCCATTTCCAAAAAATCTCGGCTGTGCACACTGTCATGAATGTAATCGCCAAAGTTGGGAAACAGGGGAATCATGACATCTCGAAGCGCAACCAGTCCGATTAAGTTCTGCTCATCGTCAATGACCGGAATGGCCCCACAATGACGGCTCAGCATTTTAATAATAGCAGACCGAACCGAATCAGTGGTACGCGCAGTGACAACTCCAGTGGACATCACATCACGAACAAGCATGGCAGCCTCCTTGGATAATAGGACGGTAGAATAGATGATGTGTGGTTAAAATTCAGCACCTCTATCAGACATGATCAAATCCCGTGATCGCACTCGAAGTAAGTAGAAAAGGTCTCGTCAGAAAAAAGGCTTTTTTACCTATCGCTCGACAACGGACTCCAAGGACTATTGTGCCCACCACACGTGGTATTCTTTGCCCAGCGAGACGCGGCTCATCGCACGATTATCGCCGTATTTAGACTATTTTTATTGATTCTATAGATACTGAAGTTACGGCACAATACTTGAGAAAAGTTTGAGAATGGATAGCGAAGCTCAATCAATTCCTGTCGTACCAGCAGCCTTGAGCACGATCATTTTTTAGGACGGAGATCCATAAAAGAGTTCCATATAAGGAAGATCGTAAAGACCTCTCGATCGCTCGCTGACAGGTACCCACGTTCACCCAGCGTCATGACTGACTTCAAACATGAGACACATTTTGAATTGGCTCTAGATAAATGATGATGCGATGACCAACGCTTCCGGAATATGGGAATTCTTAAGCCGTGATGTGGCCTTCTTTGGAGGACCGTACAGTCCCCTGCTTAGTTGGCTGGGCTCCTTGGGGATCTTGCTATTTTTTCTGTGGCACGTCCGTCAATTTAAAAGAGAGGTCACCTCCGTTCGACAGGGGTTTGAACGCATACACCCTGTGCTGAGAGCCCTTATCAAAGAGCGCGGAGATGTCGATCAAGAACGATTTACTCAGGCTCAAACTGGCTCGTCTTCGCGTAACCCGAATCAACATTCGCATCAGCGTATCGATTGTCACGATCTGGATACACTTGATGCCGAAATGGAAAAAGTTCCAATGTTTCGTGGGCTCTGGTCACAATACCGCATGACCCTGATTCTGGAACAGGTGCCGTGGTTTATGGAACCCCGCATATTTAGCACAACACGCGCTGAACAGGTGTTTACGCAAGACAGTCTTATGGCAAACCGAATCAATCTGCCTTTTTATAGCCAATTTCCTTCACTGGTCACGGGCATGGGTCTTCTCTTAACCTTTATCGCATTATTTATTGGACTAGGAAAACTCCACGCGGACGGGAGTCAGATTCTCGGAATTCAGGGACTCATTAATGGATTGGCCGGAAAATTCTTGACTTCCATCGTCGGACTCATCGTGGCCAACCTGTTTACGTTCTTTGAAAAGCCCATGGTGTCGCAGCTCATGAACGCTCATCACACGTTTCTTGGACTCATGGACCAACTCTTTCCCCGCAAAACCATGGAACAGATGCTCGAACAGCTTACGTCAAATCATGGCGAACGACAGGGAACACGCTCGCCGGCAAATCATGAACATCAAGAAACACACAGTGGATTTCGAGCCAACAGGCTGGCTGGGCCCACGGCCAACCTCACCTCGAGCATTCAATCTTTGAAAAAACTACAAGAAGATGAGCATCGGGAAACACAACGCCTCCTATCAGACGTTCCCCGCATGATACGACAAGAGCTTCAGGACCCGCTTCGCGAACTCACGGATACCATCCATGATCTTAACAAGACGCTGAAGCACACAAACACCCCCCCCACACCAATAGAAGCTACGCGTACCCACCGTACCCCCGTGGTAAAAAGATCCCTCACGCCTGTAGAACCTGAACCTGAGCTTGAACAGCAACCTCGCATACGGAAAAAATCCCTCTTACCACCAGAACTCATGTTTGACCGCCGTCCTCTCTTATGGAAAGTCCCATCTGATCTCTCGTCTTCTCATCCTCAGACCGTTCCTCCGAAGAAAACACGGTTTTGGCTAAAATGGCCAGATTTCTCAAAATTAAAGCCTACCGGATGAAACACAGGATGGGACACGGCACAACCAATTCCAATACGACCGTCGGCATCACCGATCTCATGACTTCGCTCGCTATGATTTTCATTCTCCTCTTTGCAGCCCTGATCACCCAAACAACATCAGAGGCCCAATCGGAATTACAAGAAAACAAAGAAAACGTGGGCATTGCCTTGCGTGATCACCTTAAACGCTTGGGACTGTCACTGGAGGCTGACCCTCGTGATCCGCTCACGCTCATGATCGTCGTTCCAGAAAATTTACTCACATTTGAATTTGGAGAGAGCACCCTCACACCCGACGCGGATAGATTTTTGGAAGAGGCGATCCCATATTATGCTGCAGCCGTGTGCGGAACATTGCGCGATAAAATCGACTCGCTCGCCATTCAAGGACACACCGATGATCGAGGCGACGATGTCTATAATTTGCAGTTGAGTCAAGAACGGTCACTCGCCGTGATGGTGAAGGGGTTGGAGGTGATCCAGCGTCAAGAGCCATTAGCTTACCAATGCTTCCAAGAAATGACTGTTGCGGCCGGTCGCGGCAGACAAGATCTCATCTACGATCGCCAGAACAAAGTGAACAGTCAGAAGAGCCGCCGCGTGGTCTTTAAAATTCGTCTGCGATCAACTGAACAACGTCATACCACCGAACTACTCTCTAACACTTTTGCCCCGACATAACCTTCTTTAAAAGTCACTATAGCGAATCCAAATCATGAGAAGCAGGTATGCTTGGACACGATAGCCCGGAAAACCACGAGTTTTTTGACATGTCTCAAACGAGAGCGTTTAAATAACCCTGCTGAGGTTTGCTTTAGAAGTGTAGTCCAGCTGAGGCTCATCAACTAACCCCGCGAGATTATTCACTTCAAACACGCGGAAGTTATAGCCGTTCCTTTTACCTTTTGCTTGTACGACATGTGTGGTTGCGCTATGTACGTGATACCTATTCGGCTTAGAGTTATACGGTTACGCTATAATTGAAACGGCTATAGGTTAAGTTTCATCCCTCATTCTCGATAACTTGTTCTGGTTTTCACATCTTCACTGTTCACTCTATAGAGTGGATAAATATCAAAAATATACAGAAAATCATTTATAATCTAATGAGTTACATCTTAAATTTAATTGTACACAATAGTAATATATGCATAAATTATATTGTAAACAATAATAATTCATATTTACTTAATATTGTTTACAATATATATTAGATAGATGGGGAAAAAAATTATCACGATTGTCGACGATATGGCCTTATCAAAACTTCAGGTCGATTCGTCGACCGACGGTCCAGGCTTTACCCACAGCGATTGGATACGACTCGTTCGTACGCATCTTCGAATGACTCAAGCTGAACTCGCAAAACGAGCCAATATTACCCAAGCCAACCTCATTGCCATTGAGTCAGGAAAAGCCGATCCACGAGTGAGTACACTTCGTCGTATTTATAAAGGGTTATCCTGTCATCTTCATATCGACCCACATCCGAAAAAACCGCTAAAGGAACTTCTCCGCGGACGAGCCCGTACGATCGCACTTCAAAGACTGAAAAAAACAATGGGAACGATGGCACTTGAGGAACAAGCCCCAGATAAAGAAACCTTTAAGAAGCTCCTCGAAAAAAGAACGGACGACATACTCGGGGATCCACGAGAACGTCTCTGGCGCAAGAGTGACGATGAATGACTCACAACCGATTAGCGCAACGTCAGGCGGGGATACTTCGGGCCTCATCCTCATACATCTCACAACCTCAGCCGCGCGTAACGCGGCAGAAGCCGAAGCGATCAGTCGAGCCTATGATAAATATATTTTTCGCGCACGACGAAAGAAGCGCGGAACAGAGTGGCTCACAGACGACTTTATCCGCAAAGTGCATTTCGGCATGTTCGGAGCAATCTGGGAGTGTGGAGGCACATACCGCAAGACGAGATTGAATATCGGCGTCGAACCACAAGCCATTCGAGAGCAGATTAGACTCCTAACTGGAGATTTTCTTTCCTGGGATGACAGCACTTCAACCATGCCCATCGTAGAGGTTGCAGCGCGCCTCCAACACCGGCTGACTCACATACATCCGTTCATAAATGGCAACGGCCGACATGCTAGGCTCATCACCGACATTTTCTTCTATGCTCGTCAGCATCGTTTGCCGCAATGGCCGCAGATACAATTGGTGACAGATGGAAACGAGGTTCGAAAACGTTACATGACTGCAATGAAAGAAGCCGATGAAGGCAACATCGCCGAACTGATTACCTTTATTGACGATTGCCTTGAGAAGTCTCACTAGAAGAATGAGCAGACCGTTGAGTGCTTCAAGTAACCGCCCTACTACGACAAAAACCGAAAGCTTTTAAGCATTCGTTAACTCCCAAAAGACGGCCTTCCGTTTTCATTCGTTCTTTTTCGGATAATCAAAATCCAGCAGTTCTGTGTTACCACAAGTCAAGTCATGCCATGCACCTGTTGTGGATTGCAGAACCGCAATACTACAGGGTGGCATATTCGGAATGTCGCCTTGCGCGAAAGTCTTCACGAGTTGAGTCAGGGCAGGATTGTGGCCAACAAGCATCAGGCAAGCGATCTTATTGTCCACCGCATTAATCACTGACAGCAAATCATCCGGCTCAGCTTCGTAGATACGTTCTTCAAAGAGAATATCTGCCTCTCGATAAGTAAGTAGCGACGCGAGAATTTTCGCCGTCGTCTTTGCCCGTTGAGCATGGCTCGAAATCATCATTTCAGGTTTGAGACGTTGGCTCAGACGCTGACCCATGAGAGACGCCTCTTCTTCACCATGTTGACTTAATTGACGACTAAGGTCCGCACGGCTCAAGCTCTGAGCAGAAGCTTCGGCATGACGAACGAGATAAAGGGTTTTCATATAAATCCCTAAAGAATGGGTCGTAGCTGAATTATTCATTCAAGAACAATGCATGCGAAGCATGCTGATGAAGTTATACATTACCATAAGACGATCCTCGGTCATGAACAAAAAATATTTCATCCTCAACACTCAATGACATGGTAAGCTTACCCACTGTCCTAGAATAGGAGGCAGAAAGTCACAGAAATAATCGAGGGCACCCGTCCTTTTGCGAAATTTTAGTAAACGTCACACAGAAAGGAGGTAGAGCATGGGAGACAAAGGCGGAAAAAAGGATAAAGCAAAAAGCGAAAAACAGAAAGCCAGCAAACAAGAAAAGAAAAAGAAGGGGAAAAAGAACTGAGAGACATTCCTGGAATGAGATTGTGGGCTTCACCTAGACGAAGCCCACAAGTTCCAGAAACGTGCTGACTTCTTATTAGGGAAGCACGAGGAACTTTGGGGCCATTAAATCGCAATGGCCCCTTCCCAATCACTCGTCGATCCTTGTTGATATTCTGTATCGTCATTCAAACGATGCTCGTCATTTTTTAGACACTCTTTAGACATTTTGATACACCTTGCGACATCAGTCCCGAGGAGCATTCGATTGTTTTTCACTCACGATCATCCTGTTTCTTTCAATAAATCAATTAGTTCGGAATTGTGAGTTGAAAAAACCATGACGCGTGTGTAAATGGCATTAAGGTTGCTCTATCTAATAAAGCAAGGACAAACAAAGATGGCTTCAGAAATTTGAGAGCTTTTTATGAAGTCATCGCCATTCAATGGCTAAGAACAAAAGGAGGCATGTGATGCAACAACACAACCGACCCTTAACCTATGATGAAAAAAAAGCGGCAGAAGCAGCCTTCCAGGGATTACCATGTGATCCGAAATGGTCTAAAGCAGCACATACCGTCTATGCAGGTATCTCCTCAGCAATGGGGCACAAACACCATGAACTCTTTCAAGAAGATGATCTTTTGCTGACGACGACAATTGCAGAGCGAGCAGAACCCGAATCCCAACAGTTGCCACGAATCATTGGCTAAGCGAAAAATTAACTTGCAAACAACTGCTCAATAACTTGCGGTGTATCGATGCCTTCCTCAAGCTGCCTATCGACTGAGTCGATAGGCAGAGACTTCCCCTCTTATGTAAACGAACACCTCTCCGTCTTACGTTTTGCCGTAAACAAATCTTTTTGGGTTAAGCTCTCAGCGCCCCACCCGTACCTCATTGTAAAAATAACTAGTTACCCAGTTTTTTCAATCTTCCATACGATTATTTTGTTTCGCTACTTCTCGTTTTAGAGGTCTTTATAGCGTTCGTTATTTCCGTTTTCTTCTTTTTAGCTTTAATCTCCGAGACTTTTCTCACCGTAGGATTTTTGGTGTTTTTGGTACTTTCATGGTCTCCGATTTCAGAGTCCTTAAGTTGCATGCTCATAGTAATGACCTCCATGATTTTTTGGGAAGCTGATGACAAGCTCTCACATCGCGGAAAGGCTTATCAGGAAGAAACAGTCGGACTCACTCTCACCGCTCTACCGCAGCCGTTTATTCAATCATCCGATGAGACATACCTAACTATAACCATGAGAAATTTCACGAGTAACTAGCCAAAACCCTAGACCTGTTTGCAGTTTCTTTTTTTAACAGCAAATAGTATCTTTGAGAACCCCTCTCTTCTACTAATTTCTTTTTCTTACTCATTTGCGAATATTTTTTGCATGCACGAGATGCAATTTGAGTGACTACTAAAATTCAAAAATAAGATATTCGGCCCGTCTAGGGTTATTGATAGTTGAACTTTTACTCTCAAGGTTTATCCTCATAGTCAACAATGCTCACTGTCAATAGTATTCCATTTCTAGAGATATCAGAAAAGGAGATGCTCATGACAATGCCAGGGATACCCTATCAAGGGTTTCAAACCATTGGAGAGATTGTCGCGACCAATTCTGTGAAATTTCGTGCAGAAGAAACTGTCTCTGGAGCAGCTATCGAATTACTCTCTAATCATCTTTCAGGAGCTCCAGTCGTCAGCGAGAACAATGAGCTTCTAGGGTTTATTAGTGAGATTGATGTTTTAAAGGTGGCGGATTCTAATAGGGATCCTAGTTTGACCAAAGTGACCGAAATCATGAATCCAGAACCCATCTTCGTCGATACAACAACTTCAATTTCGGATGCGCATAAACTCCTCGCTGAATATCATATACTTGTGCTCCCTATTGTTCACAATGGACAAGTCATAAATTCAGTCACGCGTCACGATTTGCTTCGTGCGTTTATAGGCATAGGATTGGGCGTCGAGGATTAAGAAAGAAATCGAATGATACGTAAGAAGGTTTCTAAGAGGACATGAGCCGTAAATGAGCCAAAAACAAGAAGTAACGTGCATCGTGAGACACGTTAAATTAACCAGCGCGTGATCGATCGATACTTGGTAGAGCTAGGTTTTGGAAAAATATATTCCGTGTAGATACTTCAAATCTGACCGAGCTTCTAAGTATCTTGCCCTCTCATCTGTTCCGTATAACGGTATTCGCTTACGATAGGATTAGTAAAAGATCATCTGGTACGGGGGACAGCACTGATTCCACTTTAGAAGATATCGTCTATTGCCATGATAAAAGGAAGTCGGGGTTTTCAACTTGGATTCCATGCACTTTACGAGATGGGATTTCGTAAATCGTTCGGTATATCTTGAGAAGGGTAGAGGATTGTGGTTCCGTGCACTTTTGCAAAGGACGTGAGCCTATGGGTCTGACGTCGTGTTGCACTCATAATATTTTCCGTGGAAATTCTACGAATGAGTAACGCATCGCCAATGAGTGAACGATGGCAGCGCCATGGCACTGCCTCAGCACACATCACGACAACTTGCTCCTGGTTTGCTAGCTGGATGAGTTCGTCCAGGCTCTGCTCGAATTCGGGTGTTTGCATGTAATCCGCATATCCACGAAAGGAAGTATTGCGCCAACCGGTGTTGACCGAATCACGTCGAGCATGACGCAACCCGCCGAGCCCAGGCATATGAACATAGCCAACTCCGGCTTTCTTCAATGAAATAGAGAGTGAGTCCATGTTGAACTGAGAGTTGTGTCGAGATCGAGGGATTGTTCTGACATCCGCGACACACGTCGCACCGTGGGTCTGAAGCAGGACGATAAATTCCTCTATCGCTCGCGTAGAATGTCCAATCGTCAACACAATGGGCGAAGGTTTTTTCTTCGGCATTCTTTTTTTCTTTTCAAAACGTTCTATCATAATCCGACGAGGCCACCGATCAATCGTTTTTGAATCAGAAACACGATTCATTTCTCCTACAAACTTCTCCGACGCCATTCTCAAACAGCGCGCATTGTATTATTGCCAGACCGTGTGACGAGGACACCGAATCAACAGCGGTTAAGAGTAACCCACTATGTCACTTCCCACACTCAATATTACCTCGGAAGTCAAGTAGGCAGCTATAGCCGTTGCAATTAGTTTTCGTACGTGTGATGCAGTGTTTCGCGCTGAGCTGACTTATTTGAATCGGCTGGAAGTTAATTGTTTTCGCTATAGAGCGTCAATTCCCTGATATTAAATTTACAAATAGATTATCGAAATCATCCAGGCTAGATTAAGCAACACAAAGGAAGCACAAGTTATTCATGAAGAAGTTTGTTAGAAAGCTCATTTGGATTCGACTCGTTTGCAGTTGAAGGATATACTTCGGCAAGAACGTCACCACAAAGCGCTATCGCATGGCAGAGAGACTGCACGGGATTGCCCTTCTGAAATCCCTCTCGAATCACCGAGACCATACGGTCCCAGCGCTCTTGTGGAACATGATCCAGGAGGGGGCGATCAGTTAAGATCTCGATGCGATGTTCGAGTAGGGACACCATAATTAACACACCAGTACCAAGTTCCGTACGGTGAAGACCATGTTCGAGAAACGCCTGATGTGCACGAAGACTCACTTTGTACGCCATTCGATCAACTGATGTGAGAAATCGAGTCACAGGGGGAATCGTCCCGAGCCAATAGCCACCCACATAAGCCATAACGGTCATGAGTAAGAGCCAAGCGGCATTGAACGGATGCCAACCCCACGGCATCCATTCAAGTTCCACCGTCAAGAGTAGAGTTAAGACAAAAAACGCACATCCAATCCCACTCCGGTACCAGGCTTCACGATAGCGAGCTGATCGTTCCACAATCATTGGCACAATTTCACCGCGAGTCCCTTGCTCAGCCTTTGTGACCGCTTCACGAATGCGGGTGTGATCTTCTTCAGAAAACATCATTGTTCATCACCATCCCCCTGAAGCCCCACCACCACCAAAACTTCCGCCACCACCTCCGAACCCACCGCTCCCACCGAAGCCACCCCCAAAACCTCCTGACCGCCCCATCGGCCAGGACTGTCCCGACCATACTATTCCAGGGCCACCTAGTAGATGACCCTGAGATAAACCTCGGCCAGTCGTATTGAAAGCACTCACAAGAAGCGACGTCGCCGCACCGGCTAATAAGCCAAGCCACAATGCGGCGGGAAATGCGATAAAAAACGAGATCACCGTCCCAATAACGCTGCCATTGAATCGTTTCCGAGATCCTAAAAAGAGACCAATGAACGTTCCCAGCATCACCGCAATTAGAAAACTATCCCAGAGTCCCAAGCCTTCTGCTCCGGTGGGTTCGACTGATGATGACGCGACATACGTGCCTTCGATCGTACCGAGAATCGCTTGCGTCCCGGCGACAATTCCTCCAGAAACGTCTCCAGCCCGGAATCGTGGAACGATTTCATGTCGAATGATTTGGGAACTTTTTGCATCCGTGAGTGTGCCTTCCAGGCCGTATCCTACCTCAATTCGGATTTTTCGTTCCTGGATGGCAACCAAGAACACCACACCATTGTCCGTACCTTTTTGTCCGAGTTTCCACTTAGAGGCCACACGATGGGTCAATGGCGCAAGTGGCTCGCCTTCAAGTGAAGGTAAGGTCAAGACCACTACCTGGTTTGATGTCTTGGATTCGTGTGAAGTGAGAAGCGATGTAAGACGAGAGCGATCGGTTGACGAAATCACATGTGCTTGGTCAACAACGTGGCTTGTGAGAGGTGGGACTTCTAAACTCCAGGCTGGAATCACAAAGAAAAGAATTCCTAGGACACACCAGCCTCCACACTGGACAACCAGCCAGGACGGCTTTTGTATCATGACATCGAACCCTTCACCACCGGACTAGAACTCAATAGCAGGAGGGGTGGAGATGGCACGTTCGTCTGCAACAGAAAAATTCTCTTTCACCTCAAGGTCTAAAAGGTATTGGGCCGTTAAATTTGTCGGAAAGAATCGAACCCCTTTATTGTACTCGGCAACTTTATCAATATAGCGTTTACGGGCCACCGTAATACGGTTTTCAGTCCCTTCCAACTGACTCTGTAAATCACGAAAGTTTTCATTGGCTTTCAGGTCAGGATACCGTTCAACCACCACCATCAAGCGGGAGAGGGCAGAAGTTAGTCCCTGCTGTGCCTGCTGGAATTTTTGAAAGAGCGTTGGATCTTTGAGGGCTTCAGGAGAGACCTTAATGCCAGCGACCTGCGACCGTGCGTTCGTCACACTTTCTAACGTCTCTTTCTCATGCGACGCATACCCCTTGACGGTGGCGACTAAATTTGGGATCAAATCAGCTCGCCGTTGATATTGATTTAAGACCTCACTCCAAGCGGCATTGGTTTCCTCATCCAGGGCTTGCAGATCGTTATACCCACATCCACTCATGAACAAGAGGCTT
This sequence comes from Nitrospirales bacterium, assembly GCA_021603905.1. Classification (GTDB taxonomy): domain Bacteria; phylum Nitrospirota; class Nitrospiria; order Nitrospirales; family UBA8639; genus JAGQKC01. The sequence goes on along the minus strand of BQIU01000073.1, from coordinate 9,583 downwards.
AGACTCAACAGCAAGACCGCAAGGCGGAGAAAGATTCGCATCATCGGAGCCTCCTCATTAGACTATACACATGTATCCCACACTGATCCCATTCGTACAGCACTATGACACACCATAACCCAATCCCCATGCACGGTTCTACGAATTCTCTTTTATTGACATTGAATGTGTGAGCCAGTGAGTTTGAAGGACCATCAATTACGGGAAATAGGGAGGGAACATCTGAGTTGTGTCATGATAGCAAATAAGAACAACCGGACATGTATTTTCTAATTAAAACCGGATGGATTTTTTCCCATCTTTATCAAGGACTGTCTTGAAAATTTCTAGTTTTGTCCAAGAACTAGGGTTTCAGACAGTTGTTTCTCGACGGATAGTTGTTGAGGATGATCATGAGGATTGAGGAGAACATGTGTCCTTTCGATACCAAGAAATCCTACTCAAGATGTTCGAAATCAGGAACGTCAGTTGTTTTTGTTCATATAGATTTAAGATTTCAGTTTGAATTTTTTTCCGTTTAGCAGTCTCGTGATGAGCTTCATTACTTCACCTGGTTGTAACAAGAACAAAGCACAGACCTTTTACTATTGAGGTCAGGGTCCATTAATAACTTTTGTTGATCAGTTGAGTTGTTAGACGCAGAAAATGCTCACATTAACTAGGTGCAACTTCCAAAAACAACTCATGATAAGAAGGGAGAGATGAATGAAGTGGAGATTTGGTCAACTGTGGGTCTTGTTGCTATTAATGACGGGGTGTACGCTTCCCATTACAGATGGATACCACCACGAACTTCCTAATTCGAAAACACAGGTTATAGTGTGGGGGAATCATCCGGCCGTGGTGGAAACCACAACGACCTGGCTCCAGAAACACGGCTTATTGACATTAGACCCAACCACCATCGGGGAAACCCTGAAAACGAAAGACATTCGCTGGACTCATACATTCCAAGACGAACGATCTATCCTGAAAGCCGCTCAAGAATTAGGGGTGCAAGAGGTTGTGTTCGCAAACCGTTATGGAGATCGTCGGGCTCCATCTGTGTCGGTACGAGGAGTAGATGCCAAGACCAACCAATTATTGTGGATAGGTAGTGGACGATATCCCGAGTATCTGACACAACCAGAAAACGATATTGTGACTAAGTTGACATGTCAGGCATTGGCGACCGCTTGGGGATATAGATTACCGGGTAAAGATTGGGTGGACTCTTCTATAGAGCGGTGTCTAGTTGACGAACTTCAATAAGGAGAAATTTGAATGGTCTTCCGTCTAATCACGCCTCCACTGACTTCTCGATTGCGCAGAGCTGCTTCACACACTTTCATGAACTCTCTGACAGACAAAAACAAATTTTATGGAAGAAGTTTTCGCCTGCCTATCATGTTGGCACTCATTGCTCTCAGTCTCTCAAGTTGCACTGGAATGCAAACAACAACCAACACTGACAGGACGACATGGGAGCAACTTTTGTTGTCTCAGTCCCTTGAACGCACCTTGGATTCAGCAAGAATCCCGCTTGATCCCGGCGCATCGGTCAGCGTCAAAACCGCCGGGCTCACAGATGATAAAGATTTTGCGCAAGAACTGGTCGTGGGATGGTTACGAGAAAAAGGCTTACAAGTTCAATCTGAGGATGGCACATACCTCATCCGAGTCATTCTTCATGCATTTGGCACCGAACAAAGCGAGTCCTTCGTGGGACTTCCAGCCATAGAAAGCACGATTATTCCCATTGCCTTACCAGAATTATCTCTGTATAAGGCGACCAAACAACGAGGATACTCACGGCTTCAATTAGAAATCTCCGATACGAAAAGCGGCGCGCTCATTGCCTCTTCACCGATTTACGAAGACGATGTCTATTTTAATCAATATATCTTTTTGCTCGCGTTTGGACGGACGTCAACAGATATTTCGCCTCCTCCTTTATGATTAACTATCAAGCAAGATCTTATGACCGCATGTTTCCTTTCTTACAATTTACATTGAGCATAAGTCTGTCATAAATTAGCCAATAAGTCACAAGTTCGAACTTTTATCAGGACATGAAGTACCGTCAATTTGGTCCCACTGAATTTTCTGTTCCCGTTATCGGGCAGGGGACGTGGAATATGGAAGCTCTCTCCACACGGGAATTTTCCATCATAATTGAGCACGGGCTGCAGTTAGGTATGACGCATATCGATACCGCCGAGATGTATGGAGACGGCCAGGTGGAAACCCTATTGGGGAAAACCATTCCTCAATGGCGCGACCAAATTTTTCTGGTGAGCAAGGTTTTGCCGTCCAATGCGTCGCGGAAAAATACGAGAAAGGCCTGCGAGCAAAGTTTACGGCGATTGAAAACAGATTATCTCGACTGCTACCTCCTGCATTGGCTCGGTCCTCATCCGTTAGAAGAAACCTTTGGCGCGTTTGAAAAACTGCAGGAGGACGGAAAAATCCGATCGTGGGGACTGAGCAATGTGGATGAACCTACCTTGACCAGTGCATTGGCACTCACGGCCGCAAAAAGCATCACCTGCAACCAAGTTCTGTATCATATGAAGGAACGAGCGATTGAACATGCCATTCTGCCATTTTGTGCCAGACAGAATATAGCCGTGGTGGCCTATAGTCCGTTCGGATCCGGCAGTTTTCCTTCTGCGACCAGCAATGCCGGAAAGGTTCTTTCCGCCATCGCCTTAAAGTATGAGGCCTCTCCCAGGCAAATCGCCCTGGCGTTCCTCCTACGGCATCCCTTCGTGTTCGTTATACCCCAAACTTCCCAGATCTCCCATGTCGAAGACAATGCCCGTGCCGCTGATGTCGCGCTCTTAGACGAAGATGTGGAACGGCTGAATCAGACATTTCCTCTCGGTCCGCGCCGAGAAGGTATTCCCACTCTTTGATTAAAGGTCTTATAAGCCGTGTGGTATATCGCGAACACAAGATTTATGAAGATGTCTGTCACCGAAAAAGCTTAACTTCTACCACACCACACCCACGAGGATATTTCAAAATGGGGGTTCCTAGTAGCTGACGGATGGCCGACCCACCGGTATGTGTTCAGCGGGGTGATATGTTCGGTTAAAGTTAGCGTTACCACTTACGGGACTGATAAAGAGAAGGATCTGCTGCATGCCGAACAGTGAGATAAAACAGGGCAAGGCTTAACCTAAACCTTGCCCCATCATGGATAGAATTTGGTCTTCAGTTTAAACGCCGACAGCCTGTCTCTGGGTGCCTGCACTCGCGCCTACTTTGCGGCATTCCTCCGCGCACCGACGACAAGCTTCGGCGCATCGACGGCAATGATCATTTTGATGTTTTTCACATTCTGTGGCGCATGCATCACAAATAGTTGCACAGATATTGCAAATTTCAGCACTAAACTGAGAGTCTCGGCTCATAAACGATGCACAGGACCAGCAGAGATCAGCACAATCGATGCAATTTCTTGCACAATCCGGCATCTCGCCTAAACACTGATTTCCACATGATTCGCATTCTTCAGCACATCGAACACAGGCTTCCGTACACGATTGATATTGATGAACCATGACAAAATTCTCCTTTTGTTTCCGGATGCGGCCCGCTTACCGTATCCTAAAGTTAAATCATACAATGAGTGCCGTGAAAAAGATCGAGACATATTAAAACGAATTGTCAATGAGGTGCGGTTAGAGATCCCACTTTTTCTCACACAACAACTTCTCTATCATTGGGTAGGGTTAATCCCCGTTAGCCTGGAGTTTTCCATCGATCACAACAAAGAAATTAGCTCGCCGTTGCCTGTTTTTTTGAATCTTGAAACTCTTGTGCTAAGGTCTGGACTTCTTCTTTGCTCAATATGCTTTTCGCCATTTTAAAAATTTTCCCTTCCTCTTCCTTAACATGATGCTCGACATTTTTCTTCAGTTCAGCAAGTTTGGTATTCCACTCATCTGATTCATGATCCAGATCTTCTAAGTCACCGAGAAGATCGGCGACTTCTTCATGTTCTTCCATGGCTTCATCGACAAGATCTTCCATCTCCGCATGTTCTTTCAGCAGAGGATAAAACACATTCTCTTCTCCGTAACTGTGTGCTTCAAGATCACATTTCAATTGAGCAAATAATTTCTCCCGGCTTTTGGCCGCTCGAGGACCGGTCTCTTTAATCTTTTTAAATAACTCTTTCGCCTCTTGGTGATCTTTTTTTAAAACTTGAAAAATGTCCATCGACTTACCCCTTTTATTGATCAGCTTACTGGTTGATAAAAATATTAATATATAAAATACGATCGTCGACTGTGATGAAGTATAGGCACAAGCCATGACCACGATGAACTGTATAGAACCCTGGAAATGTAATGGAACACGAAAAATTAATGACAGTCATTGCCTCGAGGTGCGGGCGGACAGGCGGGAGAGGAGAGGGAGGCGTTTTAGGATAGGGGAAAGACGAATGACTTCAGAGTTTGAAGGTAGAAGAGAAAGGAGAGGTCATATTGCCAAGATCATCATGGACGGCATGGTCATAGCCCACGCTTATTAGACGCTTCGGGAGAATCCCTTCTCAATTGTCAAGAATCCACAACAAGGCAATGAAGCCAGGAAGCTTGCGATGAACCTATGCCAGGAGTTAGGAGTTGGCAAATATCCAACTCAAGGATGTTCCAGCGTATTGATGATTCGTAGGAACGGTTAATTTGAGAAACTCTCTCTGACACAGTTATGGGAGGACCGGAATGACTTATGATTCTTCGATAAGTCACATCAAGGAAAAGGATTTTGGCCGATGAGCACCTTACGCTCCAATAGCCTTTTGCCCTTGCTTCACAAACACCCTACCGTATCTTTTGCGTCCTAGGTCCATCCCTCCATTCGTTTACTAGCCTTCTTCGCCATTCTCTGAAGTCGACGTCATGTACGAATAGTTGACCGTGGCGCAAGTAAAAGACCACACCAAAAATTCCAATCGTTGCAGCTGATAGCAGCGCAATCAGTCTCAGGGCCAAAGGACGGATTGAATGTGCTGCATGATCTTTCAGGAAAATGTTCTTGTAAAGGCTGGAACTTACATACACGTATATCATACCGAACTCAAACACGCAGGGTCGCGTTTCAGGCGACCCCAGTGTGTTTGAGGCACCTTAGTGTTTACCGTACGGTTTCTTTTGGCCTGCCTTCGCTTGATCTTTCTTTTGATCTTGAGAAACCGCCGGCTTGTTCTGCCCCGTTTTGTTGGCACCTGGCTTATTGGTGTTCATCTGCCTTCACCTCCCTTCTATGTCAGCCCATTGTGGCTAATCAGAGACCTACCAATACCCTAGCAACCGTTATGCCAATGTGGAATTAGGGATGACGCATAGAATTGCCCATTTTTATGTGATATTTAGGTGCCATGATTGAAGAAGCTATAGGAATATAGACATTTTGCTCCAGGACGAGACAATTTTTCTTCGCCAACATACTAAATTTCTCTTGGCGAGACGCTCATGCATCTTCGAAAAATGGCGAGAAGCAAAAAAGATCAGGGAATTCGATGGTTCCCTGAAAAACACGCATGAGAGACATCAACCCATTGATGTAAAGGGAATGTCACTTGCCTAATTGGCTTCACCACAATTAATGAAAGTTTCACAGCTTGTATTCAATCAAAAATTTTCCGAGGAAGCTAAGAATAATTGTTGTGTTGAAACCAAATCACATGCCTTTTGACGTAAAGATATTCCTCGTGCTGAGCATTGCTGAATTTTTATAAGGATATTGTCTCAACATCATAATTCGTCAGACAAAGACGCAACTATAATTCATGAATCCATGAGAAAAATTTGGCTTGCCTTCAGGAACAAGAATCTAGGTAGGCCTAAGACATACACCAATTAATTTGTCTTGTGAAACAAACTTCTTGTCCCCTTTTTTAACGCGATCTCTGTGCGTCATGTCAACGAAGCCTTCGCGCAGCTGGAATAGCAACTGAAGAAGATCCCTAAACTATGAATTTATGGAGAGCCGTCAGAAAATGTCCCCTATCACGATAATTTTCTGATTAGGTTTTAGCTTTGTCATCCGCTTTTGTTTGTTATCTTAAAAATGCAGAATGTATCGGTTTAGATAACATTATTGTACAAGAACGAAAGGACTTTGGTTTTATTTTTAAATTCGTGCAAGTGTGTTTTAGCCTATGAAACATAGTGAATCTCTCGATTGATTGCCCAAATTTGCCTTTTGATCATAAAGGCATAAAAGTTGCGCCTATGATTGCGAGAGTGTCCTTCACAACGAAGAAGGCATTCATCCCGCAATCTACTAAATCTTCATGATTTCTTATGCGTGAATAGCGCAAGGAGGTAATCCATGGCAGTCAAAAAGAAGGCAAAAACTGTAAAGGCCAAGAGAGTTGTATCTACTGAGACACGATGTGAAGTCGGGATGTGTAATCCTCAAGGAGTTCAAGGGCTCAAGACCAATCTGAAAAAGGGAAGCACTCACAAGCTGATATCGCTCAAGGGGCCAGGCTTGTTTCTCGCGGGACATGTATCGAAGCAGGGTGGCGCGAATGATTTGACCTTCGTAACACTCCGTATCGATGGGAATGTCGTGTTTTCTTTATCCTATGCTGCCGCCAGTAACTTGGGACTGACTCAAAACAACCCACGCGGCCTTGTTCTTCTAAAAGGAGGGCCCGTCCAAGACTTCACTTTTGGATGGCCTGTTCCTCTTACGTTCAAGAAAGGCTTAGAGCTTTCAGTACAAGTCGCAGAAGTAGGAGTTGCACAGATTGTTGCGAATATCATCCGCGGTACTAGTGGATGAGGTTTGCCGCTATCTCGACAACGGTCCACTGGAAACTCTGCCGCAAACGACGGCTGAAAAATGAAAAAGAAAAAGGGGACATTCTCCTTTTCTGTAGACGTCTCACCATAGAGTGGGTTAGTATAGGGTTATGCCTCGTACTGCTCGAGCCTCTGTCGGTGGACTTTGCTACCATGTCATCAATCGCGGCAACGCGCGCGCCGAAGTCTTCCATAATTCTGGCGATTACCAGGCCTTCCTTGAGCTTGTGCAGGAGAGTTTGGAAGAACGACCTCTACGGATCATCGCGTATTGTCTCATGCCCAACCATTTTCATCTGCTCGTGTGGCCACGGAAAGACGAAGAGTTGAGCCAGTGGATGCAATGGGTGATGACCACCCATGTGCGTCGTTATCACCGGGACCATCAATCGAACGGCCATATTTGGCAGGGACGCTTTAAGGCCTTTCCGATTCAGCAGGATGAACATTTACTTAAGGTCTGGCGCTATATCGAGCGAAATCCCGTGCGGGCTCGTCTCGTCACCCGAGCAGAAGACTGGCGGTGGTCAAGTTTGGGCACTCGGGGGCGGTGGCTGCATAGTGGTCCGGTGACACGGCCGTCAGGATGGAAGAAGTGGGTGAACACCGCCAATGCGGATGAGGAAGTGGAAGCAATTCGACAAAGTGTCAATCGGGGCACACCGTTTGGCCAGACGGCCTGGATGCGGCGAACCGCCAAGCGGTTAGGGCTCGAGGCCAGCATGAATCCTCGTGGACGACCCCGGATAAACTCGTAAGGAAGCCCCCATCTTCCAGAAAATGAGAATGTCCCCTTTTCCACGTAGATAGACGAAATAAAGCAGGACAAACAGTCGGTCGATATCGGAAAAATGGATCTCCTATCGATCATAAAGGGAGAACCCCACCTCGTATACCAAAATCGGATTTAGGAAAATTCGGTCGAGCAGCTGGGAAACTTCCATTTGCAGGGCCAACTATTATCCTTCCTCGAGAATTTTTAAGTCCAAATTCCCCTCGATGGCCAGGTGGACCAGATCCTAATGAAGTATATTAGTGTGGAAGAATATATTAATCCTTCTTTGAAGATTGTAAAGAACTTTTGATTTTATGAAAACCAATTGTATTCATTACTTTACAAGTTCAATAGGCAAACAACTTTCAAGGGAGTAGAAGTGTGATAAATAGGAAGAATATAAAAACTGGCGAAGACTCAATGGGGCATAATGTTATTCCGCCTCGTTCCATTGTCGAGCTTGTTAAGACTGACAGGAAAACTCCGCGTTGGACAGATAAAGTAGGAAGGCGATATCGGATTGGATATTATAATCCTAAGCAAGGGCTGGAGGACATTTGGCTTGTTGATGACACTGGAGACTACTGTGAAACAATTGATGTTGAATATCTAGAAAAGTATTTTAAAGTTATTAAATTATCTCGTGAAAGAGACTATTTTGGTAAAAGTCGTCCAAGGTTGGGCAAGTTGAGAAAGAGATTATAGAAATTAAGAATTGGAAAAGGTGTCAGGACCGAATAGCGCTAAGTTAAGGACTTTTCGCATGAACTTGGGGAACTTGGGGGCAAGACTAGTTTTATAATGTTTTCACGTTCCCCTATGACCCTAAAAACGACAGTTAAAAGTAGGGATCACGTTTAGCTTTATAGTAACAAAGGTGAAGAAAAACCCCGCAGATTTCGCTTTCTCACCATTGATAACGATCATAGCTCCATCCCACGAAAGTATTCTCTAACTGCCCATTACGACCCACGCATGGCATATAACCATATAAATAGACTTGCCCCCTATGTTTGCGAAAAAGGGGACATTCTCCTTTTCTGTAGACGTCTCACCATAGAGTGGGTTAGTATAGGGTTATGCCTCGTACTGCTCGAGCCTCTGTCGGTGGACTTTGCTACCATGTCATCAATCGCGGCAACGCGCGCGCCGAGGTCTTCCATAATTCTGGCGATTACCAGGCCTTCCTTGAACTTGTGCAGCCCTTCGGAATGAAGGACTTCAAGGTACGGGAGTTCATGGAATCGGCTATAGCCCAGCGCGGTACAATGTTTCAACCAGTGGAAGTTATAGCCGTTCCGGTTCTCGTTCGCTTATATGACGTGTGCCGTTGCGTCTTGTATGTGATGTCAATTCGGCTAAATGTTTCACGGTTTCGCTATAATTGAAACGACTATAAACCGCTACGCTACTCTTCCTCTGCATTCCGGAGCAACCGTACATAGGGCTCAGAGAGAAGCAGGCGGTTGCATTGATGCCCATTGAGTTCCTCTATTGATTTGAGAAATCAGGCTTTCATATGTCAATTCGGCACCATTAATTAACACAAGGTTTTTTAAATATAAAAGGGCTGGCGTAGGAAATTAAGATTGATTAGCCAGTTTTACCCAGTGACGCAACGTCGTTTTTAAGGCCTTGGGAGATCCGTAATTAAATCGCCATTCGCATTCTTTTAAGAACAACGGAAAGTGGTGCTTGGGAATGCCGTTATATTTACGCAAATGGCGTTTCGCTTGATTCCAAAAGTTCTCAATGCCATTGATGTGAATATGGTTGTCCGCAAAAAGCTTACTGTGGTTAATACGACAGTGCTTAAACTCCGACACATCCAAGGCGTTGTAAGAGCGATAATAGTCTGTATAGAACCCTCTGCAAAAGTCCTCTGAATTGAGGGGGTTGGTCTCTCGAATAGTTTTTTGAGGTGGGCTTCTTGTTTCAGGTCCTCGTTTTGTTTCCCTTCACCTCCCGTTTCGGGGCTTGTTGACGCCGTTTAGCCTGG
>BQIU01000072.1 GCA_021603905.1 Nitrospirales bacterium | reverse complement strand
AAATTCTCCTGGTTGGGCAGAGAAACTCAAAGGGCAGACGATTGTCGAGAATTCGGTGGAAGGAAGAGCCGAACGTGCTGCCTTAGTTGAGCTTCAACATCAACGAATGATGGAGCAGATGGAAAAGCAGATGGCTCATACGCCGAACAGCGGAGCCTTCAATTCGATGTCAATGATGCATCAGTATGGTGCCGGAAGGGAGAACGGTCTTCTGATGAGCAACCCTGGTGGAGAACCTGTCTCCGGCTCTGGGGGGCTGTGTCCCAAGTCCGCTCCTGTCAAGGAATATGATATTTCTGCGATTAACGCAGAAGTAACCCTGAATCAATGGTTAGACTACTATCCCGGGTATATGTATGTCCTGACAGAGAACATTGAAAAAGTAAGAGAAGAAGAAGCCAAAAATGCTGAAGCTCGAGAGTCTGAAGGACACACAGATCCAGGTGGCGTGAAAAACGGTATACAAGATCAGTGGATTCAACCCTTGGTGATACGAGGAAATCAAGGTGATTGCGTCAAATTTACACTCAGAAATCAACTAGAGTTTGGCGAAGATGTGAGTTTGCACATCAATGGCTCCGACATGGTGATGAGCAAGACCGGGCAGCCGGCCACCACAACCAATCCTGATGCCATTGCGATCGGAGAGATGGACGATGAATTTGAGGAAGAAGAAGAAAGTGAAGGGCCAAAAGGATCTTCTGTCATCGAGATGGAATGGTATATTAAGCCTGATATGCAAGAGGGCGCGAAGCAGTTCCACAGCTACAGCAATGACCGAGAATTAACGGTGCTAGGAATGATGGGGACGTTTGTTGTCGAGCCCGCTGGTTCCAAGTACTGGGAGCCACTTGGTGAAGGAGAACCGACTGAAGCCAGAAGTGGTTGGCAAGTGATGATTGACACGCCAAATGGCCCTGACTTCAGAGAGTTTGTTTTGATTTACCATGAGATTGGGGACGAAGCCTTTCGCCCGGTCAACAAACACGGTGACTTCTTGCCGCAACGCGATCCATTGACGGATGTGTATCGCCCTGGAGCGCGTGCATTAAATTTCAGAAGCGAACCGTTCGGCATCAACAATATGCATGTTCAGCATGAATATTTTGGATTTGAAGATGAATCAGAAGGATATAGCAGTTATACCTATGGAGATGCCTCCCCTACGATTCCACGGAGTTATCTTGGGGATCCCGCAAAGTTCCGTATTGTTCATGGTGGGTCTGAGGTGTTTCATTCTCATCACCCCCATGGCGGATCGATCCGTTGGCAACGCAGCCCACGGGCTACGCAAATGCCTGTCTGGAATACCGGACAAAATGGACCGGTGAAGTATCCAGTTATTCGAACCAAATCCGACCGAGTAGATGTTGAAGGTATTGGACCGTCTGAAGCCCTTGATCTTGAGACCGAGTGTGGTTCTGGTCTGTGTCAATGGCTTGCCGGGGACTTTTTATTCCACTGTCATGTTGCCCATCACTATGTGGCTGGAATGTGGGGATATTGGCGTGTCTACAATACCTTACAAGTCCCTGGATTTCACAACGACGTGATGCCGCCACTTCGTGAGCTGCCAGATCGTGTGGACCGTATTCATAAGCCTGTCACCTCAGACAAGCTCGTTGGCACCACGGTCAACTGGTTTGGTACCAAGTTTAAAATTGTTGAAACCGGAAAAAGCAATTGGAAATCTGATCCACGAGTGGTCAATATTAACGACTGGGTAGAAATGCAGCTCGTGAATCAAGGGAAACCTGGTCATAAAGATGATCAAAAGGGTCAACTCCAATCCTACGATGCCACAGTCATGGACTGGGTGTGGGACGGCAATAAAGCGATGAGTGAAAAAGAAGCCGACATTGGGCCGAACCCCAAGTATCAACCTGAATGGCAGGGGTATAAGGCGGGGGAGCGTCGACCAATTTGGTTTGAACCGAAAACAGGAAAAGTGGCATGGCCATGGTTGACTCCGCACTTTGGAAAGCGACCACCATTTTCACCTGATCATAATCCTGCTCCATGGTTAGAGCCAATCCGTTTTGACGACGAGGGTAAGCGGACGGTGAATCCAGCAAAACCGGGAGAAAACGGCCGTTGGAGCTTATGCCCAGACCGAGCAGGGTCTCAAAAATATAATATCCACTTTATTAAATTGCCGATTGAATTGTCAGCGGCACAAGGCAAGGAGGAGCCGATTGTCGACCCTCATGGCCTTTTGTATGTTGTTCATGAGGAAGAGGAAGCTATTCGAGCGAATAATGATTTGAAGTTACCGTTGGTTATTCGTGCCAATATGTACGATTGTATGGATTGGACATTAACTAGTGAATGGGAAGATGACGATATTACGAATTTCCAATCGTCGAAAATCAACACCCATTTTCACTTTGTACAATTTGACAATCAGTCTTCAGATGGTGTGATTTCAGGTTTTTCGTATGAGCAATCCATGCGGCCCTTTACGATGTTTGAAAAGAAAACGAAAAAAGGGTTGCCGGTACCAATGAATGCAAAACTGACAAAAGCCGCCAAGAAAGGCGACAAAACCATTCACCTCACGAATGCCAAACAATATCATGTAGGGACCTTAATCCTGGTTGGAGTTGATAATGTCGGGCATGATGAGATCAAGCGGATCGTAGCAATTGGGGGAGATGGTGCATCGGCCTCTGGGGGAAGCTCGAGTGCTGATAGTTACACAGTAAGTCCTGGTGATTCCCTGGGAGCCATAGCTAGTTCGCTTGGAACAACGGTTAGTGAATTGAAGTCTCTTAATGATCTTGGAGATGCGAATGTCATAAAAGTCGGACAAAAGTTAAAAGTCCCGGGTGGGGGAGATAGCTCGTCAGCCCCTGCTTCTTCTGGTGGTGAAACGCTGACGTTCGATAAGCCGTTGGCGCACGATCACCCCGTCGACGATATCGTGACAGTCGAATTTGTTCGTCAACGCTTCTGGGCAGACTCAGATGTCGGTTCGGTGTTCTGTCACGATCACGCATTTGGTGGTACAACCTGGCCTCATGGAGCGGTATGTACGTTCTTGATCGAACCGTTTGGTTCAACTTGGCATGATCCAAAGACTGGGAAACCGACTCGTACGGGACCAGTAGCAGATATTCATACCATTGAACGTGTCGGACATGATGTAGCTGGAAGTTTCCGTGAGTTGGTTGTGCATATCATGGATACGGTTCCACATACGGTGAATGTGGTGACGGCTGGGAATCCTCCTGGTCAACCCATTGAAGTGGCATTGGAAGCTGGACGGACAGTATCGTTTATTATGCCGCCCAATGAAAAAATTAAAATGACGCCCATGCCATTCTTGAATGGTGGAACGCACACAACCGGTGGCGCTTTTAACTTCCGCGCTGAGCCATTTGCTCAACGATTGGCCAACAATCCGGATATGTCGCAAATCTTTAGCAGCACGGTCCATGGTGAGCCAAGCACGCCGATGATTCGTGCTTATTTGGGAGATGCGATTGTCTTTCGTTTGGTCGATGTAACGCAGAACGAAAGTAATGTATTTACGGTGTCTGGGCACACGTTCTGGACGGAACGGTATGCGCATGATGCAAATAGAAAGAATTCAATTCATATCACCATAGCTGAACGGTATGACCTTGTTGTGGCTGAAGCCGGAGGGCCGCGCCATCAAGCTGGTGATTACATGTACTTCAACGGTCGAAGTTCAAAGTTATCTGAAGGTTCATGGGGGCTCATTCGAGTTCTTGATGAACCTGTAGATGATTTACAGCCTCTTCCAAATAAAGCCTATGGCAAGGAAGGAATGCCGAAGCCACTTCCTGTGTGTCCAAAAGATGCAACAGAAAAGGTCTTTAATGTGGCAGCCATTGATTTTCCATCAATGACCTTTAACCCGAATGTTGAAGAAGCTATTGAAGTGGACTTCGAACGTAAAATAGAAGTTCAAAATCCAGATGCGAAAATCTATGTTCTAGAAGAAGAGGTGAGCAAAGTCTCTGGTGATTACCATCCAATGCCGCTCACGTTGCGGGCAAATGTGGGTGATTGCATTAAGGTGAATCTTACGAACAAGATGAAGGAAAGCCGTGCTTCGTTCTCAGCCTTTGGGTTAGCCTTTGATCCCAAAGATTCGCAAGGCCTGAACCTTGGGAATAACCCAGGGGAGCAAACTGTGGCTCCTGGTGAGAAGCGAACCTATACCTACTATGCCGATCCGTTTATCGGCGAAACACAGTCTTTGGTATGGGATTTCGGAAATGTGGCCATGAATCCACGAAATGGATTATTTGGTGCCATTATCGTTGGTCCTAAAGGGTCTCAATATCGTGATCCGAAGACAGGGGCTGACGTGTCCTTGAAGAATGCGTGGTCAGCTGATGTGATTGTGGACCGTACGATTCAAGGTAATGAGAAGCGTAAGAATTATCGGGATGTAGCTTTATTCTTCCAGGATGAAGACAACATCATCGGAACCAGCTTCATGCCATATGTTCAAAATGTCGCAGGGCTTGTTGGTATCAACTATAGAAATGAACCATATCTGTATCGTGAAGAAGAGGGGTGTTCATTGGGTCGTATGTTCCAACCTTGTGAGGTTGATGATCCAAAGGATCCTGCAACGCCAGTTATTATGTCCCATGCAGGTGACCCTGTTCGCATCCATGTGTTCGGAGCAAGCAGTGAACAAAACGGGATGTTTACACTGGAAAAACATGAGTGGCCAATTGAGCCATTTATGGAAGGTGCGGATATGATCAGTACTGTCGAGTTTGCAGGATCAGAGAGTATTGATGCGTTTGTTCCTTCCGCGGGCGGTAACTATGCCCTTCCTGGTGATTATATTTATGGTAATGCTCGACTTCCTTATTCCCAGTCTGGGCAATGGGGTTATTTACGGGTGTTACCTGAAGGTGATCAGCGTATTCTGCCTTTAAGCGGTAAGAAAGGTAGTATGCAAGAAGCGAAGGCATTGGAAGGTGCAGCAATTAAGCCAGTAAAATTTAAATAAACTTTACTGCTTGATAGGGTACGCTTGAAAGCGGGGGAGCCAAAATTTGGCTTCCCCGCTTTTTTACGTGTAGTATAGTATAGAGATAGACAAGATTTTTTGAACATCATATTTATCATTCATCAATGTTAATCACTGTTGCGCTGTGGGAGGGAGGGGAATTGAGATGGGATTGCTGAAAATTCTGATTGGGCTTTTCGTTATTGGTTTCTGGGCACCTCCAGCCTGGACCTATGAAGAAGTTTCAGTAGAAGATGGCGGAACAATTCGTGGGAAAGTGACCTTGGCAGGAGAACTGCCTCGACCGATGGCCTTTAATTTAGTGACAATTCCTGATCCGGTCTATTGTGGTCGAATCTCCACGGGAACAGGTTGGCGCATTGTTGAGGATTTCATTGTTTCGCCAGATGGTGGGCTAAAGGATGCCGTTGTGATCTTAAAGGGTATTGCGAAAGGTAAGCCATTTGAAACAAAGAAGGTTAGAGTCGAAGCGATTGATTGTGACTTTTCTCCCTTCATTAATGTCCTCAAGAAAAAAGATGAGTTGACGGTCGTGAATATGGATCCGATTGAACACGACATTCAGGGATATGAAACGGCTCGGGAGCGCGGCGCTCGCGTGTTATTCAATCGTCCTCTTCCCATGAACCCATTTCATAAGGTTCTGGGAATGATGAATAGTCACAAACATATGCCCGGCAAACCCATGATTGAAAATGTACATCTTCGGAAGGGACGGAATATCTTTGTCATGCAATGTGGCTTTCATCCGTATATGTTTTCATGGGGTGTGATCGTGGAAAATCCGTATTATGCCATTACTAAGGAGCCCGGTGAGTTTGAAATCTCTGATGTTCCTCCTGGAGATTACACATTGACGGTTTGGCATGCGGGAATGAAGCAATATCTTAAGCGTAAGATTACGGTGTCCCCGAATGAGACGTTGGAAGCAAACTTTGAATATACGGCCGTCAAAGGGAGGAGAAGTGTTCACGAAATGCATGAGAATCCACATTTTGGATTGGAACTGTTGGGAGAAGGCGTAGAGATTGTTCCCTCTCTTCGTCTTCAGACACCTTAGGAAGGTAATAATGGCTGATTCTATATTCAAAGGTTTATGGGTTTCGTTCTTTGTGAGTTGCATTGTGTGTGTGGGCGGCGCTCCTCCAGGCTTTGCGTATGAAGTAAAGGATGTGACAAACGGAGGGTCTCTCTCAGGCGTAGTGACGCTGTTGGGACCTCCGCCTGATCCAAAGGCGTATAATTTGATTACATTTCCTGACCCTGAATATTGTGGCAGAATCTCAACTGGAAATGGGTGGCGCTTGCTTCAAGATTTTCTAGTGAATGATCAGCGGCAAGTGAAAAATGTTGTCGTGTTCTTTGAAGAGGTCAAGGCTGGGAAGCCGTTTTCAATATCTATTCCTCGAGTCGAGGCCAGAGACTGTCGCTTTCAACCATTTACCACGATTGTACGAAGTGGGCATGGGATCGAAGTGATCAATATGGATCCCGTCATGCATGATATTCAGGCTTATGAAACTTCTCAGCAACAGGGGACCCGCGTTTTATTCAATTCTCCTTTGCCGTTTAATCATCGCCACAATCGGGGAGATATGCATGCCGATCATGATCATAAACCAAGCACATCTCTTGTCCGGCAATTTGATCTTAGCAAAGGACGCAAAACGTTTGTGATGCAATGTGGGTTTCACGCGTATATGGAAAGCTGGGCCATTGCCGTGGAGAATCCGTATTATGCGTTTACAGATGCCACTGGGACCTTTGAGATTGACCACATTCCCCCAGGAACGTATCGGGTGCAAGCGTGGCATCCCAGTGTCAAAGCGGTGATTGCCAAAACTGTGGTGATTGAGCCTGGACAAAACCTCTCGCTTACCTTCGAACTGCCCGCGCCTACTGAACGGCACACGGCTCATAAAATCCGAACTCCACCGCGATATACTTCTGCGGTGCTGGGTCGTCCCATCGATATTCAACCGCTGCTTGAACTTCAACGTCCGTGAATGAGACATACACGGCAACCGGCGAATGGCTTTTCTTTATTTTTCTATAATCTTGACAGCCTTGTGTGTTGGTTTGCCTTCTTCGGTTTATTCAGCTGAAGGTCATGTTCAGGATGTAAGGGACTCATCTCAGTCCTCAATAGAATTTTCGGCACGGATGGTTTGGCGAAAAGACGGAAAAATATCGAAAGCGCAATTATTCGTGAAAGGCGATCGATATCGACTTGAACATTGGAGTGGAATCAAAACGGATCTCGGTGTCGCTGGAGTTACCATTGTTCGTTTAGACTTACACAAAGTCTGGTATGTCTATTCCAAACGACGTCTTGTCTTGAGTGTGCCGTCTGGCCTCAACGATGTGTTGCCTGTTTCGGTGATCCTTGATGGAGAAGTCGGGCGGACGTTGATCGGCGATGCACAAGTCGGGTCGCAACCCGCACAGTTATATGAAGTCGAAGTCTTGTCCTCCTCTGGGCAACGTGAAAAATATTATGAATGGGTAGATCCTGAACGGCAAGTTCTGCTCAAGTTAGTAAGCCAAGATCGAGATTGGCGTATAGAGTTTCGACATGTGGTTCTTTCCACGCAACCTGACTATTATTTTCAACCACCTCTTGGATATCGTAAAATTGAAGCACAAAACAAGCTGTCAGAAACCGGATAGCTGGCTAAGGAATTGATGGATGCAGATGGAGCACCGCAAATGAAAAGTGACTGTCGTTACGAAAAGATAGGTAAGCAACGCCAACCTTTAACGTATGGTGTTCTCTTATCGATGACTCGATATTCGATAGGGCTCTTGTTTCTTATTGCCGTGGTTTATGTGTGGAGTCCGATAATTGGGGATCGTCTATGGGCTGCTGAACCGTTGTCAAAGCCGGAATGGCAACAAGTTCAAGAGGCCTTTAAAAATTTACAGTTTCAAAAAGTGCTTGATATTCTTGCCGAATTTAGCGAGGAAGAGCGGGAATTGTCTGCTGTCCATCGGCTCGAGATTTTGAGTTTAGCTTTACTTGGGAAGACGGCCGAAAGTCTCGATGCCTATGAACATGGCGTCACGCAAGCTAGTCGAGAAGATGAACCATTATTACGAGAGCTGTGTATTGCTATGATCTTGCCATTACGTGCTGACATGCGTGAGCAAATGCGTGGTGCGGCCTATACGGCCTTAAAGGAGATCGGTTCGGAAGATATCATTCTGTTTATGGAGGAAGGGTTGAATGATAAGTCGGGAATGGTTCGAGCGTTGGCAGCGGAAAGCTTGGCGAGGTTGGAGTCTGGGCGAAAATCTCAGAGATTTAGACAGGCGCTGGAGGATAACGCCGGGTTAGTCCGAGCGACAGTGTTAACGGGGCTAGGTCGTACGGGTGATCAAGCCGCACGTACGCTCATACGGCCATTTCTTAAGGACGAACAAGCTGTGGTTCAAGTGGCTGCAGCAGGGGCCATGATTAAACTTGGACATCCGGAATATTGGGAACGTGTGAAGAAAAGTGCACTCGAGGATGAAGGGTATGAGCGGGGTGCTGCGTATCAGGTTTTGGGAGAATTAGGTGATGCACGGGCAATAGAAATTCTTCAGCAAGGATTGCGGGATCAGCAACCATCTATCCGTGCTGCGGCAGTGTCTTCGCTTGGGAAGCTTCACATGTCAGAGGCCCTTCAGCCTTTAATGACTGCGCTGACAGAGAAAAGTCCAGCAGTTCGAAGTGTTGCGGCTGTGAGCCTTGGAAATTTAAAAGCTGAGAAGGCTATCCCGGCTCTGACGGACATGTTAGAAGACGCCAATCCTGGCGTCCGGGTTGCCGCAGTGGCTTCATTACTCAAACTTAGTACTCCGTTTAGTGTTGTGTCTCCAACTGTGAGAGTGTTAATGCAGGACCGAAATCCTGGTATACGATCCGGCGTTGCCAAGGCTTTAGAGAATGGGTATGGCCGTGATGTGGTCGGAACATTGTTTCTTTTGCTGAATGATCCTGTGCCGAAGCCAAAAATTATGGCAGCTCGTTCGTTGGGCCGTATTGGTGATCGGGATATTCTGCCACGTCTGAAACTTGTTCTGCGTGAACAAGACGAAGCCGTGCGTGCGACGGTTGCGGCAGCTATTGTTCGTATCCTGGCTGATCCCAACAAATTATAATTGATGGGTGTTTTTATGTTTCCCGCATTCTATTTCGTGGGCAAAGAATTTCCAACCTCTTGGTAGTATTCCTCGTAGGAATCAGGTAGCGTTTGGGTTATGCCTATTCGATTCCTCTCAAATGGACTCATTTCAATCCTGTTCTTGTTGAGTTGTGCGTCATGTCAACCGTCCCGGTCTGTCAGTAATGCTGGGTTGTATTCCGCTACTGGAAAAACCCCTGAAATTCAGTGGGCATCATGGCAGGAAGAAACGTTTCGAGCCGCGCAAGAGCGGGATGTCCTTATTCTTCTCGATTTAACTGCTGTCTGGTGTCATGCCTGTCATGTCATGGATGAGACAACATATTCGGATCCATCGATCGTTGCCGTATTGAATTCCCGCTTTATTTCCATCCGAGTTGATACGGACCAACGTCCAGATATCGAAGCGCGGTACCGTCATGGAGGATGGCCAACCACTAGTATTTTGTTGCCGACAGGAGAGATCGTCTTTCAAGGGAACTATTTGGAGCCGGAGGATCTCAAGCAGGCCCTGGAAGAATCAGAGAAACTCTATCGGGAGAATAAGGAAACATTATTGAGTCAGGCCGCCAATATTTGGGCGTCTGTCAATGCGGCAAGAAAAGCTCGATCACAGCCTACAACGGTGATTCAGTCTAAGATGGCGGATCAAATGAGGGTGATGATTGAGCAAAACTTTGACCAGGTGAATGGTGGTTTTCAGGATTTTCCAAAGTTTTTTGAACCCGATGCCATTACCTTTCTTTTTGGTCGTTATCACCAGTCGCAGGATGACGCATTGAAGCGTATGGCGCTCTTGACTTTACAGCAACAGCGAAAACTCGTGGATCCGGTCTGGGGAGGTTTTTATCGTTATGCAGAAAAAGCCAATTGGACTCAACCCCACTTCGAGAAAATGCTGCATTTGCAGGCAATGAATCTTCAAAACTATCTGGAGGCCTATCAAGTAACGGGCGATATCGTCTATCGAGAAGTAGTTGAAGAGACCATTCATTATGCCAGGCGTTTTCTCATGGATCCTCAGGAGACAGGGTTTTGGGCTAGCCAGGATGCGGATATCAAAGAGATGACAGGCTCCCAACGTCTGGTCATGGAAGGTGAGAAGTACTTTAAACTTGGAATTGAGGGACGTCTAGCAATCGGGACTCCTTCTGTTGATCGGACCATCTACACCGGGTGGAATGGGATCATGCTAAAAAGTTTTCTGAAGGTGCATCAAGTGCTTCCGAGCCAAAATCTCCTGCCGATCACGTTGAAGATGGTCAATCATTTATATCGTCATCGCTATGAAGCAGGGAAAGGGATGGCTCATCGTGAAGTCAACGGGCAGCCCCAAGACTTTGGGTTACTTCGTGATCAAGTCTGGTTTGCTGGAGCTCTTGTCGAAGCGGCTATGACAACAGGTAAAACAGACTATATCGAAAAGGCCGAACAACTAACCAAGGATTTTGTCGCCCTCTTAGAAGATACGCAGGGAGGTGGGTTTTATGATCGACCTGACCGTTCATCCGCTGAGGGGCTGTTAAAGTTTCCACACAAATCGTTGAAGGAAAACCTTAGGGCTGTCATGCTGCTACTTGACCTCTACTATGTGACTGAAGATTCTTTCTATCGAGATGTCGCGGAGCGAACGCTTCAGTATGTACTGAGTTCATCTGATCAACTTCCGCTAGGATTATCAGGTCTGGCCATTGATCGCTTTGTTCGATACCCGGTCAATGTTGTTGTCGTCGGATCAAGAAGCGATAAGCAAACAGGTCGGCTTTTTGAGGAAGGGCTCAAGTTGTATGCGCCAGGAAAGATCGTTCGATTACTCGACCCGAAGGTTGATTCGTTGACAATTGGAGATATTACGTTTCCCAGAATAAAAGAATCGACAGCCTATATTTGTACAGACACGATCTGTTCTCAGCCGTTTCATCAGGCAACAGAGTTTTTCATGCGATACCAAGACGTAATGAAGCAAGCCAGTTAAGCATGTGTGAGAGTCCCTGCCATACCTGCATGTTTTTTATTACAGGAGGGAAAGGCTTCTGTATCTAAAAGTAATGAAAAGTCAAATTGTTATAAAATGGCATCTCAATGGGGCTGCCGGCAGTTATCTTGACACGTTTTTTTCCTTCTTGGTATATAAGAAGGTGAACGCATTAACGAGGTTTCAACAGTTTCCCTGCTCACTCAACAGTCCAACATAATGGTGCGTGGGAGATTCATTCAGCCCCGAGTATTAATCCCACCCTCGTTAGCACACTAATTATTCTCAACTAGGAGGAAGTATTATGAGGAATCGTCAGTCTCTTACTGTGTGTCTCCTTGCCGGAGCCGCCCTATTGGCCGCTCCAATGATTGCGCAAGCCGGTGGAACCATTAAAGGCAAAGTTACTTTTAGCGGCAAAGTTCCTGCTCCGAAAGAATTTGCCTTTTCCAAGTTTCCTAACACGGAGTTTTGTAAAAAGAATACAAGTAAAAGTGAGGATGGGAATACTCGTTTATTAAAAGAAGTTCAAGTTGATGGAAGCAAGGGGCTGAAGGACGCGGTTGTGGCCGTTCGCGATATTAAGGATAAGGCCTGGATGGGGAAGTTTAAAAAGGAGCCAGCGGAAGAGGTTACGGCGGAATTATGCGAGTTTCTTCCTTTTACCGGAATTGCGGTGAGCAAGGGGCAGTTTAAAGTCGTGAATAACGATGCTGATCCTGATGATCCAAAGTCCAAAGAGGGTGTATTGCACAATCCTCATAGCTTTGATGTTTTGGGTGCGAAGTCAGCGACTCTGTTTAACATCGGGTTGGCCAAAAAAGGCGATTCGTTACAGAAAACTCTGAAACTTCGTATGGCCAGAAAAGGCGGAGTCGTGCGGTTGCAATGTGATCAACATGAATTTATGCAATCGTGGTTTCTTCCCGTCACCAACCCGTTTTACGCAACGAGCGGTGCTGATGGCACATTCGAAATTAAAGATGTTCCGGCAGGAAAGCACAAGCTCTTGGTTTGGCACCCTGCCGTGGCCAAGAACGCTATGGGTAAAAAAGCCGTTGAAATCGAAGTTGATGTCAAAGATGGCGCAACCGTTGAAGCCAACTTTGATGTAAAGTAAGTTCTTCAGATTCTGATTCCTCTCACGAGGGCAACTCGGGTTCTTCCGGGTTGCCCTCGTTGTGTTTGTGAATGTTCCTAGGTCATTTTTGTTGCGTTTCCTCTCTCCCTTCTCCTAGATTGCTTCTCAGGGCTCGTGTTGTTGAGGGACTTCAAATCTCAATGGAAGATGAAGATATCTTAACCGCATTATCGTGGCCCTCAACGGTCGTCGACACTTCGAATCCTTGTCACTTCAGCAGGCATATTGTCGAGCAATTCTAAAGAATAAATGGAAGTTTCTAGGCATTGAAATGTTTAGCTGTGGCCATCAATTTCCGTGAAATTTCAATGCTTGAATTGTAGTTCGAACCCCTTGGCCCCACACCGGCCGTCGGTACTTTGGACACTTGTCGTACCGCATGTATGTTGTCGAGCGTTTCAAACGAAGAATCGGAGTCGATGAGTGATGTGAAAGTTGAGTTATCGTGGGGAAGGTTCCAGTCGATATGAATCGAACGTAGTGATGCTCTACCGAGTATAGAGGTCAACAGTGTATTTATGGGATGCGAGCTGTGACTGAAATAGTAAGAATATCTTCCGTTGGAGTTCTGCTGCATTCCAGATTTTTCGGTTGAGCAATGTTCATGAAATACCTGCGACCGCCATCATCATTCTCAAGCCAAAAACGTTCAGACACAAGACCATGTTTCCCTTTTTCATACGCAACGTTTCAAACTTGCGTTTGTCAGTCAGGGGCCGTTAAGATCAGTGAATTATGAGTAGTTTGGAGAATATTTTGTCAGTTGAGGCTCTGAGTGTCACGTGAACTTTCCCTCGCCGAAATCTTCCAGTCGGGATACTACTGGGAGACGAAAATTCTTCTCACAGCGGTAAAGCTTGATCTCTTTTCTTCGTTAAATGGAAATCCCTGTTCTTCTTCTCAACTTGCCAGGGATCTAACCCTTGCGGGTCGTCCGTTGGCTTTGTTGCTCAATGCTCTTGTGGCAATGCGAGTGTTGAAGAAAGAGGGTGAGGTATTCAAAAATACAGACGTGGCTCAACGATATCTTGTCAAAACTCAGGAAGAATATGTTGGTCATCTTTTGTTGTTGCATGATGCCGAGTGGGAAAACTGGGGGAAACTGGAAGAGACGATTCGTACCGGCATCTCACCCGTTTCGCAGCATGTGTTTGAAACAAACCCGGATATGGGCGCGAATGTACTTTCCGTCTTACATCGAATTGGCCGAGAAAGCGGGCCAAGCTTGGCCAAACGTATGAAACTAAATGGTGCCAAAACGCTTCTTGATGTTGGAGGTGGTGCGGGGACGAATGCGATTGCGTGTTGTGAGGAATATCCCGAACTGAACGCGACAGTTTTTGATTTGCCACAGACATTAGTCTTGACAGAGAAGGTGATTAAGAAAGTGGGTCTTGAGGATCGTATTCGAACCACATCGGGTAACTTTCATGTCGATTCCTTTGACGGGACATATGATGTCGCGCTGATGTCTGATATCCTTCACTATCAAGACGGAGAGGTCAATGCCAAGCTGGTTGCCAAGATTTATCATGCCTTGTCGGATGGTGGGCAGTTGGTCATCAAAGATCGATTTTTGGATCCAACAGGAACCAGTCCTGCCTGGACGACGGCCTTTGCGGTTCATATTATGGTCAATACTGAACATGGTCAGTGTTTCACTACTCACGAAGCCTTGCAGTGGATGACGGATGCAGGGTTTCAGGAGGTCCATGAACTTGAACCGTGTGCGGTGGTTCAGGGGACCAAGAAGAAAGATGGAGGTATATAGTTCATGGCCGAATGGCTGAGGGAACCTGGTTTTGTCGGGACGCATGCGACAATGGGCGCTGATATCAGTCAATTGATGGCAGCCGTATTTACAACGCTTTTCATCATTGGATGGGTGCAGGCCCGAAAAGGTGAAGGAACCAAGCATCATTGGTTGATGTTTGGCGGGATGATTGCCATGTTGTCCTTTTTTGTCAGTTATTACTTATTCCGAAATCTCGGGGTTCTGGCATTTGAAGGCAAGGAAGGGTTCGGCGGTTCTCAGTGGCTGTATGACACCGTTTTTGTTCCGATTCTGACATTTCACATTATTCTGGTTGTGATTGGGTTGATTATGGCGGTGTACATGATCGTCCTCGGGTTTCGCACCCAATTTTTCTCCGGAGCTAAGCGCTTACTTCGAGAGCAAATCCTTCTAACTGCTTGGACAAAAATGCTTGGGATCTTAGGTGTGTTAGCGGGAATCGTTGCGGCCTATTTATTGACATTAGTCGCGCTCGATCGTTTTGGGATGGGGAAGCTGGTGGTCTGGGTCAGTCTGTTAGTGATCATTGGCATCGTCATGATTCTTGAAATGTCGATTCAACGAATGTGGCCAAATGGAGCACGACGGCATCGCGTACTTGGTCAGTTTACGATGGTGGTGTATTGCGTCTTATTTGTGACTGGAAGTGTGACGTATGCGATGTTGTATATTCTCTATCCTGGAAAAATCGGGTGAGACACTCCGCGCCCAAACGTGAAATCAACAATCTCTCATGATCAGAAATCAGGGTTTCCTTATACGTATTTGTTCATTTTCACTGTTTAACTAGATATGACGCGTCTATGGAATGTGATTGTGGAAAAACGCTCGAGCTCTGCGGGGTTGATGAAGTCGACGCAACGACCTATTTAGCGCGGTTTGCTTGTGTGCCATGTGGGGAGTATGTCGGTATTGAAGGTGAGCAGAAAGAAGTGACTCCTTTTTTGGGTCAAGTCTGTTGGTCTGATGAAGCACAGCATGTGTTAGATCGAATGCCTCCGTATGTTGTCCCGTTCTATCGCGACGATGTTGAGCGTTATGCGCAGACGACAGGAACCAAGCTCGTGACCTTTGATTTTCTTGGCGAAGCCAAAAACCAGGGCACCGTGGCATGGAGTGTCGACACGCTGAAACGGTTAGAGCGAGTACCGCCTGCTATTCGGGCTATGGCCCGCATTGAGCTTGAACGAACAGCGTTAGAGCGTGGGATGACTGAAGTGACGGTTGCACTCATGGAAGAAATTAAGGCTCGCTACTTTGGATTAGGGGCTGCGCAGCCTGCATTCAAAAACTGAGCAAAGCCGTCAGTGAATAAAGACGTGGTCTAAGAAGGCAAAACGGAGATACGATGCTTCATCGGTTAGCCCTCAGAGTTGTTCCGCAACTTAACGCGTTAGTGACAGAACCCGCCGTTCGAAAGCGAAAGCGATTAGTCATGCTTGCTCCAGGGCTGGTTGCATTTGGTCTCTATCACCTTCTGAAGTCTTCTCTCCCACTGGATAACCCGTTCGTCCTCCTTCTTTTTAGTGGCTTCCTGGCATCTTTGACGGCATTGTGGTCCTACCGAATGGGACGAAATGACACTGTGGCCAACTTTCTTCAAGAAGATGGGCTGAGACGTGTGGCCTGGGTGGTCGGTTGGATCGGCATGGTCTACGGTATTCAGCTCTCCCTTCTCGTGCTCATGTTGCTAAAAGTGTATGTGGCCTATGATTTCCTTCTTCATCCAGAAGGGCCGGCGATGATGGCCATTATTATTGCAAGTTCTTCTGTGACGCGAGATGCCTTTGAGCTGGGGTATGTGAGATGGAAAGAACAGCACGGGCAGAAGGTGGTCACGTTTCCCGATGGCGGCCCATTTCGGCGTTGGGTTCAGTTAGAGCTAGGGACGATGGGGCGATGGACGGGAGGAGCGGCAGTGGTCTCTATGGGGGCAGCCTTTTTTTTGATGGCATTCGGCTATGTGGGACAGCATGATCTCACCCAATCCATCGTGTTGTCGATCCTTTCAGCATGTTTAGGCCTCGTGGCATTTTATGCTGGTAAATCCCGGACTGGCGATTGGCGCTCAGGAATACAGGAACGCGGATGGTGGTCGTTAGGGAGGTTTTGGCTATGGCCCTGTTTGACGTTTGCGCTCACCTACTATCTGGTGCAAGCTGGCTTCTTCACGTTTTTGGTGCAACATGAAGAGCTCAAGAGTATCGCCCAACTTTTGATCGCCGCAACAACCGCAGCCATCATGACGGGGTATAGTTTTTATTTGGGACGCTGTCAGCTGCTTGAAGCTGAAACCTCTCACGGTATTCCTGCGAATATTCAAAGCTGTCCATTTGTCATGGGCATATTAAGTAAGGCGGGTGTCGTACCCGCCGGTACAACGTCGACATCCGTTGTTGGTGTTACCACGCAACCTGAAAAGGTGGGATGAGGAGTTTCATGGTCTCGCAAGGATTGAAAATTGTACTTGTGGTGGTGTTGGCGGTTTGGGGCTGGCACGTCATTGGTGATAGTCAGTATGTCCATGCTGAATCTTCTTTCACAACAGTTGATTCAAAAGACATTTACTACCAAACTGAAGGTAATCCCGTTGGGCCTGCAGCCAAAGAATTTCAATCCTCGTATCCTGATATTCGATATGTGAACAATCGTGTATTGGTATGGGTCGTGGCTCAACAGCATACATACTTTGGAGGTTTTGTCCTTGCCCTTCCGCTCTTTGCTGTACTATTGGAGTTTCTAGGGCTGGCGCGCCGAGACCCAGAGTCTGCTCGTCGTTATGATGGGCTGGCGCATGACATTGTGCGGGTGGCCGTCGTCTCCTTATCGTTTACCGCTCTGTTGGGTGCTCTCATGTTGGGGGTCTTTATCACGATGTACCCAGGGTTTATGGGGTACATGGGCGCAACATTCAAGAGTATGATGCCAGTCTATGCGGGTGTCTTCTTTGGTGTCTCGTTCCTGTTACTGTTGTATTACTATAGTTGGGATTACATGGCGTCTCGAGCGAGGAAGTGGGTGCACATGTCAATTGGAGTCCTCGTGAATGCGATGGGAGCACTGCTGTTGATTATTGCAAATGCCTGGGCCTCGTTCATGATGGGGCCTGCAGGGGTTGATAGTGATGGCCGGTTTTTAGGGAATGTCTGGCATCTCTTGCATTCGCCGTTATGGAATCCGCTCAACACGCATCGTTTTTTAGCTGACATTATGTCCGGTGGTGCTGTCGTGGTGGCGTATGCAGCCTATCGTTTTCTCACGACAAAATCGGAAAACGAACGTGCGTATTATGACTGGGTTGGGTATGTGTTTATGCTGGTGGTCGTCTGTGCGTTGCTGCCGATGCCGATTGCCGGGTATTGGCTGATGAAAGCCGTATTCCAATTCAGCTCACAAATGGGTGGTACGATGATGGGCGGGTTGTTGTCCTGGATGTTCGTGATTCAAGCGGTGACGGTTGGCGTCTTATTTTTGGGCATTAACTATTATATTTGGCAATCCTTGGGACGAATCAAGGGAGGCGAGCGGTTTCATCCATATTTTAAGGGAATTATCTTTGCATTATTGGGTTGTTTTATTGTCTGGTTTACCCCGCATACGATTGCGATGACTCCGAGCGAAATGAAGGCCATGGGTGCGGCTCAACACCCAGTCATCGGTCAATTTGGAGTGATGTCTGCCAAAAATGGAGCCATCAACTTGATGATCTGCCTGACTGGGCTCAGTTATTTATTGTATCGACGTGCCAATCGGATGATTACGGTCTCATGGGCCTGGAAGGGAAACGTGGCCTTGGGAGCATTGTTTGTTCTGGGAATGGCAAACATTCTATGGCTGGCCATTTATGGATTTTATATTCCTGCCAACGTGCGTGTTGGCTTGTCTATGCCACAAGGTGTCACGACTGCCATGGTGGTGTTGGGAGGTATTGGACTCAATCAGTTGATGTTGAGGGGGTCGAAAGTTATTGGACCCATTGCTTGGGGCAAGATTTCTTTGCGGGGGATGGTGGCGTTGTTTGGCGTAGCCGCGGCCTTTACCTGGGTCATGGGTTTAATGGGATATATTCGCTCAGCTGGCCGTCTTGGCTGGCATGTCAATGACTTACTTGCGGACTCGTCTCCATGGGCGTATATGCCGGAAATAGGTTTTGCGGCCAAAATGGTGACAATCAATATGCTGCTGTTCTGGGCTTCCGTCTTTTTTATGTTCTGGCTCAGTCGGCGTGATTATCAAACGGCTGATGAGCGAATAGGGAGTCGTGTGCCTTCCTCTCCGCTCGTGCAAACGCTTTCACAAGAGGAAACATCGGTATGAGGAAATGGTTTGAACCTAACGCAAGCAGTCGAACGTCCTGGACTTGTTCGGGTATGTGGTGTGTGATGTTGCTAGCATTGGTGTTATCTGTAGATTCCACGGAGCGCGTATTGGCTCAATCGGATGCTGAGTCGATACTCATCGAAGACTTCAACCAACCAGATGAAAACGGATTTCCTAAAGAGTGGGATGCTCAACGGAGTAAGGTGACGGCACAGGAAACGTATGTGATTGGTCAGGAAGATGGCATGTCGTTTTTGAATTCTCAAAATTCGAGCCAGCGTGTGTATACGAAAAATATGTCCTGGGATCCGAAGACTCATCCGATTTTAACCTGGCGGTGGCGAGTTCGTTCGGTTGAAAAAGGGGCAGAGTTTATTGCGGCCGTGTATCCTTCGTTGGATGTCGATTTGATGTTTATTCCAGTGAATACGAAATACGTATGGAGCGTTAGCCAACCGGTTGGGACCACGAAAGAAGGGGGCATGTTCGGATCAACTGAAGTTGTGATCCGGAGCGGAGCTGAACAGACTGGAGAATGGGTCGAAGAACGAATTAATGTCTATGAAGATTTTAAGGGAATTCACGAGCATGAACCTGCTCCGAAAGCTTGGGGAATTTCTCTTCTCGGTGGTCCTGGAGTGGAAGTAGACTTTGGGTCGCTTGCAGTGCATCCAAAATAATCTACCGGGATACTGCTTTTCTTGAAAGTGCTTGACGATGGTGAGTATGTCTCAGTCAAAAATTATTGATGTCTTGATTGGGACTCTCGTCATGGGAACAGTCGGGACGTTGATTGGCATGCTCATGGGAGGCGGGTATTTGCCTGTTGCTGTTCTGATCGGTATCACGCTGGGCGCTGGAGTTGGCATGTTTGGTGGGCGTCGTTTCTTCTTAAGCATTTTTATCGGATCAATCCTGGGAGGGTTGCTGGCTTGGGTGCTTGGTGGAATTGATGCCGTAACTGTTGGCTCAGCCTCTGGGGCTGCGATGGGAGGATTTTTGGGAGTTCAGGTTTCTATGATTCTTGATTCACTGGCTGAACGGAAGCGACGGCTTGCATCGTCATCGTCGGTCCCAACTGAAGAGCCGACAAAACATGAAGTCTAACATGCACAGGCAATGTCATAGATTTCCTGTATATCCAAAGGACAGGCACATATTGAGGTTATTGAATGCCAGAAAATAATAAAGTTCTTATTGGTGCGATTATCTTTGTCTTTGGGTCATTTATCATGATGATCGTTCTGTTGTTGTATGAGACATATAAAAGCAAATCGGAATTGGAAGCAGTGGCTTCGAAGGGGCCCGCGAAAGCCAGGGTGTTGCAAGCTGCCCCAGTACAAGATTTTTCCATGTATAAAATTGTCGTTGGTGAGGAAGGTCGTGAAATGGTCGAAGTGCCTGAAGGACCATTTACCATGGGCAGTCATAAGGATGATCCTGATGAGGGTCCCGCGCATCCCATATATCTCCATACCTATTATATTGACTTAAAAGAAGTCACCCAAAAGGAGTATGATCGTTTTTTGAAAATGACCAAGTACCAAAAGCCAATTGTCCCTGTATTCGAAGATGAAGTGTCAAAACTTCAAAGTCCTGACTATCCGGTTATGGCTGTCACGTGGAATGATGCGGTTGCCTATTGTCGATGGGCTGGAAAGCGATTACCGACAGAGGCTGAATGGGAAAAAGCTGCTCGGGGTGAAGGAAAGCGTCAATATCCGTGGGGAGCGAAGTTTGATCAAAACTATGCTAATGTGGATGGCCAAGAAGATGGGTATCAGTATTTGGCGCCGGTTGGTTCCTATGAAGTGGGCCGAAGTCCTTTTGGTGTCTATGATATGACGGGCAATGTCGCAGAGTGGGTTTTGGATAACTATGCTCCGGACTACTACCAGACAACTTCGTATCGGAATCCGGCTGGCCCGGACAATGATGATGTCTATAAGGTCATTCGCGGTGGGTCTTGGCGAGAGTCGCGAGTGGGGGCACGATTGACCAAGCGATTTTCTGCAAAAATGTGGAGGACTGATGCCACAGTGGGTTTTCGGTGTGCCAAAGATCCAGAGCAGCCCCAAAAACAGCTGTGATGTTTGAGTCAGGTTGGAGGTGTGGGATTTTTTTTGAAGATCTGATGCAGGATGCTTCAGACTATAGCCGTTTCAGTTAACCTCTGATGTTTGGAGTGGGTAATCACGCTGGGCTACTTGAATATCTAAAATTGGCGGCATCAAAAGAATAAAGCTTCAATGATAGATTGCCCACCAGTTACGCTTGGTCTTATGAACGTTCATATCCACTGAGGACATTTATGATCACAATATCGAGTATCCAGAGGAATTCTCAGTAAAAGGTTGAACAGACAAGACGAGTGGGACGTTGTACGTTCATGGCCTCAGCACACCACTGGAACATATTTGGATTCGCTATAGGATGGCATAAAACTCATGGATGGCCGATTTAAGTTTGTGTTTCTCATTGCGGTCTTGTTTCTGACAAGTTTGCCATTGCTGGGAATTTTAAAAGGAACAAAACCTCCTCCCCCCGATCCCGATGATGCACTCCTGGCGTCTCGTAATACCGAGCAGGCATCTCAGTCTCAAAGAGAAGACGTCACCCTTACCAAAGATCACATGGTCAAGATTCCCGCTGGTGAATTTATTCGAGGAACGAATAACGGGGGATTTAATGAACGACCGGAAAATAGGGTTCATGTCGATACATATTGGATTGATAAATTTGAGATTACCAATCATCAGTATCTCGAGTTTGTTGAAAGTACAGGACATCGAAAGCCTGGGCCGCCATCTCGTTACGCAAAAAATATGACCAATCTGAGAGGGCCGAATCAGCCGGTCACGTATGTGTCTTGGGCTGATGCCAAAGCGTACTGTGAATGGAAAGGAAAACGGTTGCCGACCGAGACAGAGTGGGAAAAGGCGATGCGGGGTACTGATGGGAGAACGTGGCCGTGGGGAGACGAGCTCGGGAAAGATTTGGCCAATTTAGGTGGAGCGCAAGATGGTTTTGAATTTACGGCACCAGTCGGATCGTTTCCGCAAGATCAAAGTGTGTTTGGGGTGTTTGATGGTGCCGGAAACTTAATGGAGTGGACAGAGAATTGGTACGTAGAGCAACTGTATGCAAAGTCTGTTGAGTCAGATTCCTCTACAGTTTCTCGAACATATAAAACGCTGCGCGGCGGAGGATATACCAATCGGGGGGTCGATCTTCGCATCACGAGTCGGATGTTTATGGTGCCAGATTTTAGGGATGAAACGATTGGATTTCGGTGTGTGAGTTCGAGTGAGACTACTGGAAATCCAAAAAAATCAACCGAGAAAATCTAGTTAATTTTCAAAGAAAATCGAAGTAATAAAGAATCAGAAAGACAGCGAGCAGAATGTTGACAACCATCCCCGCCAAAACTATAATGTCGAACACTTTTGCATTGGTACGCATGGAATCTTCCTTTAAAAGTGAAATAAAGGCAATTGAATAGCATGGCATTCTTGAAGCTGTCAAGTGGAATAAACTAGGTGAAATCATTTAGCGATAGGTGGGACAATGGCAACAGGTGATTCAGTTGAAACAAAAATCGGAAAAGCAATTTTTTACGTCACATGCGCTGTGAGCTTTTGGTTCTTTTACTGGTTTGCAGGAATTCAATGCCCCTGCTAATGGTCGCAAGGAGTTGAGGAGCTTTTTCTAGTATTAAAAAGATTTTCACGGGAGGGTGACATGCAAATAGTTTATGTGGTGGTTTCGCTGATAATTTCTTTTGTCTATTTCCAGTTTTTGGATTGGTTTCTCATGGATGCGCAGGGTCTCGACTACTTCTATATGTT
>BQIU01000071.1 GCA_021603905.1 Nitrospirales bacterium | reverse complement strand
TAGACTTTTAAGGTCCCGAATATACTCTTCAAGTTCAGCGGTTTGCTCCATCGTTAACGGTTCGTTTAAATCAAAAAATAGACATAGATGATCATCAGTCCCCTCATACAGTGCATTGGCCCGAAGCTGGCAGTTTGTGTTCCCATCCTCTTCTTCCCCCGCTACCCCTGTGCCCACAATTGGAAACATTTGCATCGATCGCCGATCTTGGACGTAGGCGTAGTCATCCGCCTCATAGTCAACCGTGAGTCGACCGCCTGATGGCAGTCGAATTCCCGTCAGGTGCCAAGCCGTGGCATACCAATGGCCTAAAGCTGGCCGTTGTTCGGTGTACGGGAATCGTCCATTTGGTCGATTTGCATTATTGGGTTGATATGTTCCCCACCGATCCGTCGCCTGTTGCTCGTAGTGCGGGTTGAGATTGGCATAGGTAAAGATATAAGGACTCAGAAGAGCCTTTTGTGAATCCCGGTAAGAAAACGCCAGTCTTTTGAGTGTGAGTTTTCCCAAGCGCCTTGAACTGTCTGCCGATGTCTTTGCTGCATTCGCTACATTCGGTGCGAGTGAATAATCATAGAAAAAATGAACAGTTTTGATGGGAACTGCTTGGTCTTTTTTCGCGATTCGTTCGGCTTTATTGAACAGCTGAATACAGTCAAGCTTGTAAAGCCGTTGGGAATCTGTTGATGGAGGTATAAAGTCGCTGGATGAACAGGAAATTTCTTCTCGTGCCTCAGCTGACGCTGTGGCCACCACGGTAGGGGTTCCCCCGTGGCGATCTTGAACGGCTATGCCATCTTCTCGTGGGGAGAGCCGAAATTCTGCCACATAGTTTTTACTTTCAATGGAATGAAGGTACCAGATTTCTTTCTCCCCATAGACATAACTCCCAGTATCGTCATACGGGTCCGCCAATTGTCCACGCACGAAGGAGGCCTTGCCCGAAGTAGGGCTTGAAGGGCCTTCTGATATCTTCTCTGTGTAGGGCGTTCGCCAACGATAGCGTTCATGATATTGCCGGTAATTGAACTTGGTGTAGGTTCCCAAATCATCAGAGGTTGGGCCATCTCCAGCTCGATCGACGTAGTCAGGGGAAACGACTGCCGTTAAGAGATAGGCGTAGGCATAGGGTGGCGTGGCAACCTTGTGGAAATACCGGTTGATCTCATTCGTATTTTCGGAAGAATCATCAATCCCCGATCGATACGTCACTAAACCCTCTTGAAAAGAGGGCACGTTATTACAAACACTCTCATTACAATCACTAGCGTTGAACGACACTTCTTCCTTGACCATGTTATAGATAGGCAGTCCATAGATATAACGAGCTCCATCACCTCGGATCGTTGTAATTTCCGACATGTGGTGCGGCCGGCGTTTTTCATTGACCCGAGAGTCCTCATCATACTTTTTCGTTGTAGCCCTCGTAGGCTCATCATAAAGCTCCCAAAAGGCCTGATAATTACGAATTGTCTTTTCAAGGCCAAACTCTCCAGCCTCGCTGGCCGTTAAGAAGGAAAGATGAAGATTCCGTGGCTCACGATCGGTCAGATGTGTGATCTGCGCAGTCAACGGTGATAGAGGCGGTGGGTCGGATGATGTTGTTTCTAATTCTGCGATGGCTTGATGCCCATTCAGTTTGATGCGAACGGGATCGAACCCACCCACGGCCTCAAAAAAGCGTTGACGATTCGACTGCGACATCGCCGAGGTTTCCCCGATTTGTTTGAAATAGACCGGTTCATATTCCACGTGTTCAGTATCCAAACCTCGGAAACGAAAGATAGGCGTCGTTAGATTATCCGTCGCCCACTTCCCTGCCTGGCTGTTGACGGTGTTCACCACCAAGTTCGCCCCACCTTTCGCACTGTTCCCTCCCGCGATTTCCCATCCGTGACTTGCGCCGGTTATTCCACTCAACGAAACATGGTGATCAAACACGGTTCCGATATCGGAGCGAAACGGCCGAAACTGCCCCTGCATTCCATGCCCGCTGACGGCATAGAGATCATACGTGGCTTGGGTGAGTGGCAAATTGGGTTGATTCGGATGAAAGTTCCCATCCTTTTCGCGATTAAAGTCGTGTAAGACCCGGGTCGCCTCACCTGCTTTATGGGCATACAAATAGCCGTATCCTGGTATTGTATATTGGGGTTCTGCCACCACTTGCTCACTCCGATAGCCTACGACATCGATATTTCCTGTCGTCCCAAAAATCTCTCCCCCAACACGAACACTGAAAGACAAGGATGCACTACGCATAGGGGTGGTAATCGTCGGTGTGTAGGTTCCTGTGCCAAACGACAATCGGCTGGCCATATTCCAATTCCTGTTAAAGTCTCGTCGAAGTGTTAAGGCTTGAAGACCTTCGCGGGAGTTGAGACTTATTCCGACTCCGCCGCCAAACGTCGAGCGACCGACGGCAGAATCTACATTCTTAGAAAAGGAAACACTCGGGTTTAGCGTCACACCGCTATTAGAAGACACGCCCAAGCCAAGTGTCAGACTCGTGGACGCTCCCTCGCCAGCACTGACACCGGCACTAAAGCCAAAATCAATACCAGCTCCATGGTATGAATTATGATTCAACCCAATGTTTAAACCAGGGCGAAACCCATCATACCCAAACACTTCAAGGCCAACTCCTACTGTTGCGCCAGCTGTTGTATTTGGTTTGAGGTGCAACTCCTTCCTGATTTCATCACCTGAAAAATCGTCGGGAAGGCCACGGATATTACGATTAATCACTCCAGGATTCAGGTTCCACCCCAGACCGACAAAGCTAGCCTCCTGGTCCATCGTAACTCCGGAATGATAGGTCAAATTGATAGGATAGCCGCCAATGTCCAGAAGCGGAATATTGTAGGTAAAATCGCCAGTAAAAGGATTCACTAGCTCAGTGGTGGACACGGGATCAAAGGATTGGACTTCTGGTTGGCTCGGTCCGCTGGTGAGGGCCAAGATAGTTGGAGTCAAGATTATTTCGTATAGAAATAAAGCCAAAACGGCGGCAACCAATGATCTTGACTTAAAGCAATTCCACAGAGTCATGAATGCTTCCTTATTAGTAAGGTATACGTCTTCAGCGTTTCTCGTATTCCAACCTAATGATGTAGAGAGCCCGTTCAAATCCAAACTGATGAGATTTTGGCTCTTTTCTCATGACTGCCAATAACACATTCTTGCTGTTTCATTTTGGCAAAATTTATCGTATAGTTTTTGCCTTATTTGTCAAGAAACAGTTTGAGGATTTTTAAGTTGGTAGGCGGGAGGAAGGAGGGAGGTATTTCACTATTCGATAGGTTTGATCAATACATTATTTTCCCTTCAGCCACCATCACCACTTGTCCGCCGACTTTGACGGCTTGAATCATATCATCATCAGAAAAAACCTGAATGATGATGCGTGACGGTCGATCGATTTCATACCCTTGCTCGGCGATAATTTCTGTCGTGGGGCCCACTTCGACTACACCATTTTTCACTAGATAGGCTCCGAGTGCGCCGCTCGCACTTCCCGTTGCCGGATCTTCATCAATTCCAATTGGTGACGCAAACATACGCGTATGGACTGTCGAGGCGTCATCAACGGTCATCGTACTGTACGCCATAATGCCGTTTGCTCCAAAACGCTCACAAATATCAATAATCGCATTATGATCAGGAACAATCGATTTGACCGCGGTTAACGAACGAATCGGGACAATAAGAACCGGTAAGCCTGTCGAGACGACTTCAATGGGAAACTGGCTATGGTTGACTGAAGCATTCTTGAGACCAAGTGACTGAGCGATATCAAACTGATCTTCTACCTTTTCAACCACTTCAATAAATTGAGGCGCAGGCTGCGACATCACGACCCGATCAATGGTACCCTTGAGGACATAGAGTTCGGCAGGGAAAACTCCGATATTGCACTCGTAGTGTATGCGTGTGATGGGTTCTTCAATAGCAAGTTCCCGTCGCACACCCAAGACAAAACACGTTCCCAACACAGGATGGCCAGCAAATGGAATTTCATGCGTCGGAGTAAAAATGCGAAGTTTAAAATTCGCGTCAGACTGACTCGGTGGTAATACAAACACTGTTTCAGAAAGATTCATCTCTCTCGCGATCTGCTGAAACTCTCTATTTGATAGGTCTATGGCTTGAGGGAACACCGCGACAGGATTGCCGCCGAAGGCCACATCCGTAAAAACATCAGCTTGATAAAAAGGCAGGTAGCGGGTAGTTGAGTCCATCTTGGACCAAGAAGAATCGAGTGACAATTCCTCTATACGTGCATTAATAACCTGGAATGGGCTTTATTGACTGGACTATCATACAGAATTCTACTCAAACCAGCAAAGTTTTTATAGTTGAGTTTCTTATGAATGTTTAGAGAACTTCCATAGATGCCACGAGACTGTTTCGTGCTTTTACGGAAAGAAGATTTCGTCCATTTATTGACAGATGAAGAATTACTTTGAGAGGATTTCTCTGGAGAATCAGCAATGAATACGTTTAGCATTCGACAAGCCTTAGAGCTTTTTGAACTTCCACAAACCATAAACCAAGATCGGCTGAACGAACGATACCGGAAACTGCTACACACGTGGCATCCCAATCGTTATGCAAGCTTGACCAATAACCCGAAAAAATACATGGAAATGTACAAAAAAGGAGAAGACAAAACCAAAGAACTTCACTCGGCGTATCAAGTTCTCAACGATTGGCTACACAACGAGGAAAAATCCGCACCATAGAGGCATCGTCGACGTTAGGGCGTCGCATGACTCACCACCCGGCTCATCCCAGCATCGCCATCTTTTTCAGAGGAATCCGCTTTGGCCATCGGCCACGTAATTAGACCCTGCACTCCATCAGTTCGCTGAATCTCACGGCCGGCTTTCGTCGCATAGATTTGAGGCAGATAGTTGGAACCGTATTTTGAAATATACAGAAAGACATGTTCTCTCGCGTTGACTCGAACAGCCCAGGGTTCAAAGTCGTTTTGGTAAAACTCTTCACACAGCTGCATCGCATCGATGCAGCTCACCCCTGTTGGATCATTGAGCGTGTAATAATAATCTAACGGAATATCGTATTCTTCTTGTTTGTGAATCGTAATGCCAAATTTTTCAGGCTGGCGCACCATGGGTGTATGGCGATAGGCGACAAAGTAGAAGAGTTCCGTTGAATGAATGTACCGTTTATTATCCAGAAGAAATTGCCGCGTATCTTCGGCTTCTTCCCGGGTCTCGCCTGGAAACCCGTAAAAAGCCATCACATGATTCCAGATACCGGCTTTGGCAGCTTCTCGTAAGTTATTTTCAATCACACTTTTTTTCGCGTGCTTATCCATGAGCTCAAGGACCCTCTCATTAGCCGATTCCATACCATAGTAGAGCGTACAACAACCGGCCTTGACCGCCTGCTTCCAAATTTCCGGATCTTGTAATGATTCTTCAAATCGAATCAACGTCGTCCATTTGATCCCGACATCTTGCTCCACGAGCATCTGCACAACTTTCTTGAACAGTGCTGGAGGATATGATTCATCAGCAAACAAAAAGTGCTCCGCATGGTATTTCTCTTTTAATGCCGCAACTTCACGAATGACGTCATGAGCCGGTTTCCCGCGATACTGGTCAAAATATCCCTGACCATGATCACAAAACGTGCACTTTCCCCAATAACACCCGCGCGTGGCAAGATACGGCAGAATGCGAACTGGCACAAAATAGGAATCTAATGGCAACCCGTCAAAATCCGGTAACGGGAGTGCCGTCGTTTTTTCAGTATAGACATCCTCACTCACCTGGACACCCGTCTGCCCTCGATACATAAGATTCGGAACCGCACTCCAGTCTCGTTCTCCAGCTAAGGCTTCCAGCAACCAGAGTAAGGCATGTTCGCCTTCATACATGATTGCGGAATCAAAAATGTCGGTGAAAAAGTCCTCTTTTTGGGAAATTTCTTCTTGTAGCCGCGTAATGACATTCCCGCCAACCGTGACATGAATATGCGGGAACGCCGCCTTGATCATTTTACAAAACGTCAGGCCCGCCATAAGCTGCATTTGCGTGCCAATCGATACCCCGACCACATCAGGGGCTTCTTTGCTTATAGCGGGAAGAACTAATTGTTGACACACATCTCTGTAAACATTTACCTGCTCATCGTCCAAACAGGCAAATACCTCTTTGGACACACCAGGCCGATAGCCTAAATTGCTTTCCATTGGATAAAACACAAGCGAGGCTGGATAGTAGGCTGCCGAGATGTAATGCATGACTTCTCGAAAGACATTCAGAGCAGACTCAAGCTTCTCGGCATCATAAAACTCTTCTCCACGCGTCACGGACTTCGCCCATTCCGCTCGGTTTGCCAACTCCATCACATCAACTTCAGCTTTCGCTCTGAGAGCATTCAGTTGTCCAGTCTCTTGCTCAGATAATGACGTGCCAGACTGTGCCATGTTCTCAAGCAACTTTTGTTGCTGATCCATCCGCATTTTTACCCAAATAAGAAATGTATCGGTAAAAAACCAATCGTACATTTCAATATTGACATCTTTTTGGATCACCTGATGCCCATGTTCACGTAGCACAGCCGTGAGACTCGGCAAGGCCAAATAAGGTGCAGTCGGCACCCATTCCGGTGGAAAGAGCAACATAGTCTTCATCGTCTTCCTGGATTTTTGAGAAACAGACGATGTGTCAACTTGGATTAAACTCGATGACATATTGTGGTCCTACAGTGTTATAGCCGATTCTAATGAAAGGCAATAATTGAAGCGGAACGTAACGCCAAACTTGTCATGACTATTCTTCTGGTATTTATTCATATTCGCTATCACCCTGAGACCGAAGCCAGCGTCGTGTCCTCCGGTGCTATTTTGAACTGTAACGCAGGGATCTTGTTCGTTCCAAAATGGGCGACATAGAGAAACACATATTCACGAATGAAGATCTTGAGATCCCATCCTTCATAATGATCACGTTCAAATTCTTCAAACACCCGTTCAGCATCTTCAACACCCAGCCCATCCTTCACCGTAAAGTAATAATCGAGCGCCAAATCCCATTCAGGGTTCCTATAAAACGTCACGCCAAATTTTTCAGGATTTTTGGCAACTGGTGTATGCTTGCTCAAATCAAACGTCCCGAACCCGATTGAATGAACATGCTCCTTGTTATCCTCGAGTAATTGCGTGGAGACCTTGGCATCCTCGTAGCGCTCCCCAGGAAATCCAAAAAATCCCATAATATGGTTCCAAACCCCATGACGAGAAGAAAGCTCTAAGCTTCGCTGGATCACATCGCGAGTGGTCGCTTTATCCATGAGTTGAAGCACCCTCTCGCTTCCCGATTCGTAGCCCATATGAAGGTACTTACACCCCGACTCCTGTGCCGTTTGCCACACCTCATCGTCAAGCAAACTTTTTTCAAACCGAATATGCGTGGTCCAGGCAATATCCATCTTATGTTCAACGAGCGAATTGGTAAGCTTTCGAAATAGGGCCGGCGGATAGGACTCATCAGTAAAATGGAAATGGCGGGTTTGATACTTTTCCTTGAGATGTGAAATTTCCTGAATAATTTCTTGAATTTTCTTTGTCCGATAACCCGCCGTGTAACCTTCTCCATGATCACAAAATTCACATCGTCCCCAGTAGCAGCCTCGCGTTGCCAAGTAAGGCAGGACGCGATCAGGAACAAAATACTTTTCTAGCGGTAATCCATCGAAGTCTGGTGGAGGCAGTTCCGACATATTTTCAGCATAGGTGGCTGTGCTGACATGAATGCCATCCGCGTCTCGGTAAATCAAATTC
The DNA here is from genome assembly GCA_021603905.1 of Nitrospirales bacterium. Classification (GTDB taxonomy): domain Bacteria; phylum Nitrospirota; class Nitrospiria; order Nitrospirales; family UBA8639; genus JAGQKC01. The sequence goes on along the minus strand of BQIU01000071.1, from coordinate 14,665 downwards.
GGAACATCGGCCAGCGCACTCTTCTCATCAATGGCCTCGATGAGTCGAAGAAAAGCGGTTTCTCCCTCATACACAACTGCGCTATCGAATAGCGCGAACAACTTTGGCGACTGGGGCAGCACATCGCGCAGACGCGTGACCGTATTACCGCCAATGGTGACATGAATATGCGGGAAATGCTCTTTGATTAAGGCACAAAATGTCATGGATGAAAAAAGCTGTTGTTGTAAAACAATCGAAATACCAATTATTTCCGGTCGTTCGGCTTCAATAGCTGGCTTGAGAATATGTTCAAACACATCCCGATACACATTGACTTGCGTATCTTCTACGGCTTCAAGAATCTCAGACGACATAAAGACTTTATAGGACAAATCCGTTTCCATCGGCGGCATACAGATTCTGGCAGGAGCGTAGACTAAAGAAATCGTGGCGGTGACTTCTCGAAACACATTGATAGCCCACTCCAATTTATTAATGTCATAGAGATCAGGACTGCGAACAATGCGCTTCGCGTCTTCGGCTTTTTCCGCCAACTCACCAATACGGTTTCTGGTGCATTCGCACAAGGCGATCTGAAGATCCACCTCGGCTTCAGTGAGATCACGAACGCGTGAAAGCTTTTTCAATCTATCTAATTGTTGTGGGACACGCTTCAAGACTCTTCGTAAAAAGTCCTCGCTGAAATACCAGTCATACATTTCAAGGTTCACGTCTTTTTGAACAACGTCATGACCAGCTGCTCGGATAAAGGCTGTGAGGGTCGGGAGGCTCAGGTACGGCTCTGAGGGAAACCAATCTGGCGGAAACACCAACATGACCTTACTCGGACGTTCCGGCATCTGCTTATCCACAGCCCGCGCAGGCTGAATCAATGTCGGTGTTAATAAGCCTCCTTTATTGTAATCAATCCTCATAAGTTAGCCCTTCTACAACAATAAATTAAGTCAGATTTAATGAAGGCCGATACAGAGAGTGACCATGAACTATCAACGAGTGTTTTCTATTTAGAAATTCTACTGATGGCCCATTCTATGTCCGAAGAAAATACATGGTCAAGGCCCCAAGCAGACTCCTTATTTTGGGCAAAATTTCATTGACAGAATCATGAATTATCTATAGTATTACAGGGTTGTGACTGGCTGCGTATCAGGTTAGCGTTTTCTCTGATTCCCGCCCGCTCGTTTTAACTCCTTTAATCCCTAACCCATTCCCTCCAAAGGGACAACATGTGAGGATCGCCCCATGACTAATTGCGTCGCAAAAGAGACAAAACATTGGATGTCATATCTCATCGACTCGCTCGTGAATTCAGGGGCCCTTCCAAGTTGGGAAGCTCTCGACTATGTCACCACGAATCTTCTTGGAGATTCCCCTAATGCTCAACTTCACCATTCCAAGTCCCCCTATGAAGCCACGCAACAATTTTTGAATCGAGTCTATGGGCCTATTGTGGAAGCAGCCTCTCGAACAACTGACATGCCAACAGAAGCGATGATTCACATGTTCACCGATATTAGTCTTATTGGAAAGTCAGCCGTCCTCGTCGTCTATTTTCCTGGAAAGAATCAGCCACACCAACTTCTGCTTCTTGACTCTGCACCCGCCTGGGATCTCGTTTTTGAATCCGAGACAACATTCAATCACTGGGCCGAAGAGCGTTACCAATGGATTACTCAAGCTCTTCAAACCATCGTCACTGACACAAACCAGACATTGGATATGCTCAAAGAACCGGCGCTGGCGAATATGTCATAGCATTTTGCCTTGATCTGATTCTACGCGCTTTCTTCACTTATGACATGTGAGGAGGCGCGTTTTTTTTGCTCTTCAAGGTCTAGCAACCCACCCTCTCCTTGGTCTCTCATTGATTATAGAGAGAAAACACACGTCATTATACCCATACCCACAACGCATACCCAAAAAACGAAATGTAGGAAACGCCGACGATTACCACAAACCACCTCGTTAGGGCTGACATTGAACAACGAAACACAATGATGGCAGAAATCAAGACGACGAACACTTCTCCTCCAGTCACAATGTGACCGTAATGCAGAGGATCCCAGTAGGAAACGGGACTTTCAAACCGCCAATCGGAAAAGGGGAAAAAGTGTCGATGCCCATCATCATGATGAAGCGGAAAGTCCCCAATCACATGAAGCATCATGCTCATGCAAAGAAATTGACCAGCTCTAGAATGGGACTTCCAAGCGATGACCAACCCCAAGATGATAAAGGGAATGGAATTAAAGCTGTCAAAAAAGTTTTGCCAAGACCCGAGATGGTAATCATGACTCCAGATCACATGCTCCGGAATCTTACGAATCACCTTTTCAATAAAATAAAAGAGAAACATCGGCGCATCAGGAAGTAAGGCGCCTATAAGGATATGAAATTGGTATCGCGGGGATTCATCACGACCAAGCACGGCTAGATTTACCAGTAGATGAGCTGGAGTATTCATATCGATTTTATCCGTTATTTTCTTAAAGTGCCGCAATCAACCTGATGCATTCTTGTGAATACCTCTACGATGAGGAATCAATGTGAGTTCTATGTCCGCAGAACAATTTAATCAGAAATCTTGCAGAGACAATTTGAAAGTGATTGAGCTATGATGGATGATAATGGCACTTGCAAAGAGTAATGGAAGGGAGAACACCGATGCCAACGAATGCTTTAAAAAAAAATACGCCGCGAGGGAACGGGCCGGCTCCGATACTCACGACAGCCAAGGACGCAGGCAGTCAACCTGATGCACAAAAAGAATCTGATCTCGCGGCTCAAGAGATAGAAGCGTTGTGGGAGTCTCAAGAAATTGGGATTACGAAGTGGTCAGGGGAAGACGGGAAACGATATGAAGATTAACGTTCTCGCTCAATAGATACCTCGCTAGAACTTATACGTCAATTCGAAGAGATTCACATCGACACCACGATTATCTGACCCCCAGATACCAGCATCCGAGATGTGGTGAAACCGCCAGCCGATCCCAATGTGCTCGGTGACATAATATGTGAGCCCCCCCTGCCCTACGATTTGTATGGGACCTCCGAGATCCTGCCGTCCATACTTTTCTCGGCTCACATAGGCCAGCCCAGGCCCACCATTGATGCTAATGTTCCAGGCTGGATACCAAAACACAATTCCAGGAGAAACTGTTCCAATGAATCCAAGCTCGCCATCACCACGTAAGGCACCTAACGACCCATTCATTCGAAAATAAATTTCCCAACCGGAATCATAATAATATTGCTTAGGAAATCTGACTGAACCGAAAATATCAAATTGCTCAAAATTTTCTTTTTCGGTCGGTGGAATCGCGACAAATTCGGCATTAAATCCACCACGAATCCCGATCTCATCCCATCGATATCCTCCGTCTTTGGAGTTTGGCCTTGTAGTCGACTCCTCTTGATCAGAAGCTGTCTGTTTCTCAACAACGTTCATGTGGGAAGTGCCAGGCTTAGACTCTGACTCTGCCGACATGGCGAAAATATCGTAACGAGGACTATCCTGCCCGCCTTTGGGTATCAACCGTTCGCCTTCTGCTGCAATTGGCTCCGCATTGATCGCGTGATCCCAGACTTCCTCAAGACCTCGGCTTGATTCGGCTAAATCTTCTTCGGGATTGCCAATAATTGCCCCCCCTGCCCTATCCGCATGAGAATCTGTCGTATGTGGCATTTCAAAATCGGCATGAGCCAAAGGCTCTATATGTTTCTGAGGCTTACTTCCAGATCCAAGATTTTCCGTATGACCGACAAGTGTCGCCTGCGAAGAGAGGTTGACATCATCACAGGATTCTCTTGCTGCACCTTCACAGGTAGAAGATGCACGTGAAAGACTTGCACTATCCACACGTTTGGCTGCCAAATCCTTAACGCTAGAGTGGCCCCTGTCAGGTATATTTGCAGCTACCCTTGAATACGTATCAACCATATTTTTAGCATGTGCAGAAGGAGCTCCATTTGGGAAATTCACCCGATCATCTTCTGCCACAAGCGGTTCCTGTGCAACCGTGACATGCTCTTCAGACATTGTCGTCTGACTGCCCATCCAAACCAATGCGCCAATAACGACAAAGCTTCCGAGACCGATGAGAAGAGATTTAATCATATGTGTAATCCGTGCGATCCTTTCACTCGAAACGAGGATGTCTCAGGAGGCTAAAGTAAGCCATCTATTACATCATCAATTATTTAATAAATGGCTTAACATACCGATAGAGATTCGATCCAAATGACCTTATTCACAATTCACACGGCTTGTAGGCTCATAAGCGCACGGGGGGTCCGAATGGGCTAGAGGGGGGCTTCAAAAGCTCAGTAAGCTACAAGATAAAGAACAACCGATGAGATGCCGCACCACCTTTCATAACGATCTTAAAAGGTAAATTCACAAAACGGCTATTTTCTACCACACCTCAGAACGATCTTCAAGGAGTACCAGCTCTCGCTGAGCAAAGAACATGAAGAATCCAGTTATTTCAAAATAGTACAGGAAATAGAGTCTATGTAAACTTTTTTTCAAATATCACTCACACAGTCTCGATGTAAAAAGAGAAAGTTTGCGTGAAATCAACAGCATGCGGAACTCTGTCAAAAGCCCATCATGTTCTGTCTATGACTTGCAAGACCCGCTTGCCTTTTTAACCCTGCCCGCTATACTGCCTCACGCTGATGTGATTTTATCAGAGGAGTTCCAGGGATGGGTCTCACGCCAGGAGTCACAAGAATCTTCGGATGGGCATCCGTATTTTGTTGGTCCCTTTGGCTTCTGGCCTTGGGGGCTCCCTTCTCACCAGCCAACGCTTCTACCACTCCCATTCCTGAAAATGCCGATGGTCCGCTCCTGATCTGGGATGAAAAGGCCAAGTACTACCTGGTCATCGCGGTGGACAACACCGGAGTTCCAGGAACGGAGCTGCCGTTCACCGTGACCGATGCAAAATTGGTAGTCCAGCGATTCGAGCAACTAGGCTACCGGCCACTGGTGGAACAGCAGTTGATTGGATCACTGGCTAATAGAAATCATGTGAACGCCGCGCTCAAACAGATCCAGTCCCTGCCGGAAAGCGCCTCCGTCATCGTGTACTACAGCGGGCATGGCGTGGCGAGCCCGAATGACAAAGACGTTTCTCTCCAGCTCGCTGGACAAAATGACCTCGACTATGGATTGGGGATTAAGGTTGCCGATCTCCTAGAGTCGGCTAAAAGCAATACCTATCTTGGAGAACTGCATCTGATCATCGACGCCTGTTTTAGTGGAACAGGCGCATTCACTGGCGCGTTGACGCTCAAAGAAGTCGGAGCCAAAACCACCATTTTCACGTCGAGCGCCACAACACAAAATTCATATCCCATCACACTACCAGCTGGATCAAAACTTAGCGCCTTTACCTATACGATATTGCAGGCATTGGGACCAGAATGGAGCAAAGCCGACGACAATGGAGACGGCATTCTTCGCTTTGGGGAAATCAAAACTTATAGTTTTAATCAACTAAGAAAATTGCATAAGCAAGGGCGTATCAAGGAACAGATGCGACCGCAGTTGGTCGGTGGTCATCATGAGGAAGTTATTCTGGCATATAACCGAGAAGAAGTCCGGCGATGGGATTCCAGCACGCGGGAGGCGCTGACATTGGTGGCGCTGGAACGCAGTCTCATTCCCACCATGCCGACGGGTGCCCCAGAGAAATCAGAGAAGCCTGAGATTCCCCAGGAGGCCCAACTCCTGGCAAAACAACTCACCCCAACGAATGATGATCCCTATGCACTTGGTATCAAAGCTCAAGCCGAAGGTCGTCTTGATGATGCGAAGAAGCTGTTTGCCAAAGCAGAAGAATTAGAGAAGGCGCATAAGGAAAAACTTGCCAAAATTTACTTAGCTCGGGGACGGAATGAAACCTACGCCGGGAACTATAAAGACGCACTGCCCTGGTATCGAAAACGCGTGGCGCTTCAACCCACAAAAGACCCTGCACTCTTAAATGAATTTGGTCAAGCTTGGTCCCAGACTGGCAAATACAAGGAAGCCTTACCCTTTTATCAAGAAGCCTTAGCCCTAAGAGAAAACACGCTGCAAGCTGACGATCCTACATTGGCTGTCAGCCTTAACAACCTTGCGAGCTTGTATCACGTGCAAGAAAAGTATGCCGAGGCCGAACCCCTCTATCAACGCGCCTTATCCATTAATGAACAGGCCCTGGGGTCCGAACATCCGAAAGTCGCCCGGAACCTCAGCAAACCTGGCGAACTTGTATGATGCACAAGGAAAGTACGAAGAGGCCAAGCCTCTCTACAGTCGAGCCTTAGTTATTTCTGAAGCTGCTCTTGGTCCAGAACATCCAACAGTTGCGATTCGTCTCGCGCACTTAGCAAATTTGTATAAAACACAAGGTCTGTACGATCAAGCTGAGGGTCTCTACCACCGCGCCCTTCGTATATCGGAAGCTGCACTCGGCCCCAAGCACCCCGTAGTGGCGATTCAGCTCACTAACACAGCGAGTTTGTATGTAGTACAAGGGCAGTACGCTCAAGCTGAAGCCCTCCTTCAACGAGCCATAACCATCACCAAAGATGCCTTGGGGGACAACCATTCACAAGTCGCCCTCAGCCTGAACAATCTGGCGGAACTCTATCGGAAACAAGACAGATATGCCGAGGCTATGCCCCTATACGAACGTGCCTTATCCATTGATGAAGCCGCCCTGGGACTAGAGCACCATTATGTAGCTATAGATCTCAACAACTTGGCAGAACTCTATCGGGCACAAGGAAAGTACGCCGAGGCTGAGCCCCTCTACCAGCGCGCCTTACGCATTTCTGAAACGGCCTTGGGTTCTGATCATCCCTCGGTTGCCATTCGCCTCAACAACCTGGCGAGCCTCTATGATTCGCAAGGAAAGTACGCCGAGGCCGAGCCCCTCTACCAGCGCGCCTATGGCATCATGAAAGCTAGTCTTGGCCTGGAACATCCCAATACCAGGACAGTCTTATCTAACTATGCCGATTTTCTGATGAAAGCTGAACTCACGGATAAGATCATTCCATTGATTCCGAATCTCAAGATGGCTTTTCCCGGGAATTTTGCAAAAGAGGCGGAAAGCAAGGCGGAGTGATGAATGCAAAGTGCTGAAAGACTGAGACCAAGAGAACTACGTTCTCAACGAATAGGTCAAGGTTGTTTCAATGACTAAGGAGATTCCTTGATGACAATCAAACACCCGACTTTGAACCACAGTTCAAGAGGTATCCAGTGTTGCATCCTCGCGTTCTTCATGACCAGCATGGTTGGCTGTAACCCGGAGGAAGCCATCCAACAGTATTTTGCGGAGCAAGGGCTAAACCCGATTGCGATTCTACGCACCGACGTTGAACCAGGAACGTTGATTCTTGTTCGGAAAACCGGGGAAGCACGCCTCGTCGATCAACTCACAAACTTCATGCCGACAGACACACGTAGTCCCGCTCATTTACCCATCCAGAACTGCGGAACAGAGCAAGGCTGTCCGGGTATTCTGAGAGGCCATCAAGAAAGTCGCACGACAACCGCCTCTGCTGCCGTCTCATTTTTTCATAGCCTCTTTCGCGTGCAGCCTGCCCTCGAACTGGAATTATCGGAACAGATGTCAATCCAGCAATTAGACTCCCGGTATAAAAAAATTGGTATCGGCGACTTGGAACTCTTCCTCCGTACGCGCGCGGCCAAACCCGTCTATCGGAGAATTTTGGATTCCCTGAATGATGGGGAACAGGCCTTTGTGGCCTACGAAGTCCATTCGGCCACACAGCTTCACATTGCCGCCGCAAACGGTCATGACATTGCCCCCAGTCTCAAAGTCGATACGATTGAACAGATTCCCATAGGCGGGAAGGCGGGCTTACAGCTCATGAAAACGTCGAAAGAAACTCTCTCGGTCGCCTCCGATCAGGCCTACGTGTTTGCCGTTAAAACTGCAGAGATTGTGAAGGGAGATGTTCGAGGCACGATTAAATTGAAGGTGACGCAGCCTCTTCCAATATCAGCCGGGGATATTAAGGGGCCTCCTGCGACAACGTCCACCAACGACGACTCCTACGCCTCTCCGATTCATCGTGACTTTGCTGCCGTACGTTTCGAAGAATGATGGCGCTTTGCTCTACTTCGGCATGCGTTAGAAATTTTAATTAATAGTTGTTCGAACATTGAAGGCTTTCGCAACTCGAATGTCGACTTCTATTCCTTCTAAGGGATCTTTCGCGCGAAAGACACCAAGATAGTGTGCTTCCTGAAGAAGTCCTTCCACGACTTTAAGATTAGCGTAGACGTCGGGCTTTCTGTTTCGAATCTCATCCCGTTCGAATTGTTCAAGAAGTTTAACGTTCTTAACCATGATGGGGCTCCTGGTATGCATATCTTCAACTTCTTTAGAGTGATGAACTGAAAGCATCACCCGCATGATTTAAAAGCTGAATACGAAATACGGGTATTAGAAGGCATGCTATGCTTATCCTACATCGACAATGGATATTCTCACCCTCTCCCTACCGTAGGGAGAGGGTTAAGAAAGCTCAATCCGGATCGTAGGAGAGATTTGGCCCTAGCCATCGCTCCACAATGGCTAAATCCATACTCTTCCGTTCGGCATAATCTTGGACTTGATCTTTATCGATTTTGCCGACACCGAAGTATTTAGCTTGCGGGTGAGCGAAGTACAGCCCACTGACGGCGGCCGTGGGAAACATGGCAAAAGTTTCCGTCAACGTGATCCCTGTCTGTTTTTCTACGTCGAGCAACTCGAAGAGCGTGGGCTTTTCAGTATGGTCAGGGCTGGCTGGATAGCCTGCAGCTGGACGAATGCCTCGATATCGCTCACGGATCAATTCCTCGTTTGAGAGGTTTTCAGCCGTTCCATATCCCCACTCTTTCCTGGCCTCCCGATGCATCCATTCGGCAAAGGCCTCGGCCAGCCGGTCGGCTAAGGCCTTGGTCATGATTGAATTATAATCGTCGTGATCTTCATCAAACCGTTTACAGAGTTCTTGGACCCCGATGCCGGTTGTCACCGCGAATCCTCCGATATAATCTTTTAGGCCTGTCGATTTGGGGGCGATAAAGTCTGCTAATGCATAATTTTCGTCGCCCTTGGGTTTTTCTAATTGTTGCCGAAGGGTGTAAAACGTGGTCTGGACCTTGGTTCGAGATTCATCGACAAAGACTTGAATGTCATCTTCCATGCTGTTGGCCGGAAAGAACCCATAAATGCCTTTGGCTTTGAGTAATTGCTTGTCAATAATCTCCTGCAAAAGCTTTTGCGCATCGTCAAACAATTCCTTCGCTCGACTTCCGACAGTGGCGTCTTCAAATATTTTCGGATATCGTCCTTTCAACTCCCAGGTATGGAAAAACGGTGTCCAATCGATGAACGGCACCAAGTCCTCCAATGCCATATTGTCAATCACCCGCGTCCCAAGAAAACTCGGCACGGCAATGTCTGCGGCCTGCCATTGAACGGCCGTTCGCCGTTTCCTCGCCTCTTCCAAGGAAATTAACTTTTTTGTCGTCTGCTTATTTTTATACGCTTCGCGCGTTTGCGCCTGTTGTTCTTGGACCTTTTCAATAAATGCGGTCTTGCCGTCTGGGCTGAGCAATTGTCGTACGACGTTGACCGCGACTGACGCATCTAACACATGCACCACAGGCTGTTGTTGATAGCCTGGGGCAATCTTCACTGCGGTATGCGCCTTACTTGTTGTGGCGCCTCCAATTAAGAGCGGAATATCGAACCCTTCCCGACTCATCTCTTTAGCATTGTGGACCATTTCATCTAGCGACGGCGTAATCAGACCGCTCAGCCCGATCATATCTACTTTTTCTTCCCTGGCTCTTTGCAAAATTTTATCGCACGGCACCATCACTCCCAGGTCGATGACTTCGTAATTGTTACATCCCAAGACGACACCCACGATATTTTTCCCAATATCATGCACATCGCCCTTCACGGTAGCCATGAGCACTTTACCCTGGGCACTACTACCTGTCGCCTCTTTTTCCTTTTCCATAAACGGCAGCAGATAGGCTACAGCTTTTTTCATGACGCGGGCACTCTTGACGACTTGCGGGAGAAACATTTTCCCTGACCCGAACAGATCTCCGACTATGTTCATTCCATCCATTAAGGGACCTTCAATCACATGCAACGGTTTGTCATACTGCTGACGGGCCTCTTCGACATCTTCGATAATATATTCCACCAAGCCTTTGACCAGCGCATGAGAAAGCCGTTCTTGCACCGTGCCTTGTCTCCAGGCCTCATCTTTCACCACAACCTTCCCGCCTTGTTTGACGGTTTCGGCAAATGTCACTAATCGTTCCGTCGCATCTTCACGTCGATTCAGCAACACATCCTCGACCAACTCCAGAAGGTCTTTGGGAATCTCTGCATACACACCCAACTGCCCAGCATTCACAATGGCCATGTCCAACCCTGCTTTAATCGCGTGATACAAGAACGCCGTGTGCATGGCTTCTCGCACAACATTGTTCCCACGGAAGGAGAAGGAAATATTGCTCACTCCGCCACTGACCTTACAATGCGGTAACGTGGCCTTAATTTGCTTGGTGGCTTCGATGAAATTCACGGCATAATTATTGTGTTCTTCAATGCCTGTCGCGACGGTCAGGATATTGGGATCGAAAATGATGTCTTCCGGAGCAAACTTAATCTCTTCTGTTAAAATTTTATACGCTCTTGTACAGATTTCGACTTTCCGTTCAGCCGTATCGGCTTGCCCGACTTCGTCAAACGCCATAACCACCACAGCTGCTCCAAACCGCCTCACGATTCGGGCTTGTTCTTTAAACTTCTCTTCCCCTTCTTTCAAACTTATCGAATTGACCACACCCTTACCTTGAATACATTGCAGCCCATCCTGGATCACCGACCACCTGGAACTATCGATCATGATGGGTACGCGACAAATATCTGGTTCCGACGCGATGAGATGAAGAAAATGGACCATGGCCTTTTCTGAATCCAGCATGCCTTCATCCATATTAATATCGATTATTTGTGCGCCACCTTCGACCTGCTGTCGAGCGACAGCCAGGGCTTCTTCAAAATTTCCATTTAAAATTAATTTGGCAAATTTTGGCGAACCCGTCACATTGGTCCGTTCACCAATGTTAATGAAATTTGCTTCCGGTCGAATGGCCAGGGCTTCTAACCCACTCAGTCGTGTCACATGCGAGCTTGACACCGGTTGGTGAGGGGGGAGGTCTTCAACGGCTTGAGCGATGGCCTGAATGTGCTCGGGGGTACTGCCACAACAGCCGCCGACGATATTCAACCAACCATTATTGGCAAAATCTCTCAAATCCTCACCCATCCGTTCAGGGGTCTCGTCAAATCCGCCAAAGGCATTTGGCAATCCTGCGTTGGGATAACAACTAATATACACCGGCGCAATGCCAGCAAGTTCTTCAATGTAGGGACGCATTTGTTTGGCACCTAAGGCACAATTAATACCGACACTCAACACGTTCGCATGCGATACGGAGTTCCAAAATGCCTCGATCACCTGTCCTGAAAGCGTTCGTCCGCTTTGGTCCGTAATGGTCACTGAAATCATGATTGGGACGTGCTGCTGCTGTTCTTGGCAATAACGATCAATGGCATTGAGCGCGGCTTTTGCGTTCAAGGTGTCAAAAATGGTCTCAACCAGTAACAGGTCAGACCCGCCGTCCATCAATCCACGCACTTGCTCGTAATAGGCTTCTTCCAATTGGCCAAAGGTGACGGCTCGAAAGGCAGGATCATTGACATCGGGCGACATAGAAGCCGTTCGGTTCGTGGGTCCCATCGAACCAGCGACAAATCGCGGACGACTCGGATCTTTAGCCATAACCGCCTTGACCGCCTCGCGTGCGACTCGTGCCCCGGCTACGTTTAATTCATAGGCCAAAGACTCCATCTTATAGTCAGCCATGGAAATGATATTGGAATTGAAGGTATTGGTTTCAATAATATCGGCCCCGGCTTCCATATACTCTTGATGAATGGCTTGAATAATCTTCGGTTGCGTTAAGGACAACAGATCATTATTGCCTTTGACGTCACTGGGATGATCCACAAATCTAGTCCCACGAAAATCCTTCTCTTCCAACGTATGCTTTTGAATCATGGTGCCCATTGCCCCGTCCATCACCACAATTCTTTCGCCTAACAACGATTCTAAATTTGACATTCAGTCTTTCTCCTCAGAAAACAACATTCATAACAAGCGGTCGACTTCCCTACTTTAGCACTATGAAGACGGCATCGGCTTCACCGACTGAATCGTCTCTGCAGCATATTTACTTTTCTTGACTTCTTTTGACCGTAACAAATACGATGCCAAATAGGAACCTTCTTCATGTTCAGATATCGTACAAATTCAAAAATTATACTGTTTTCCATCGCTCTTTCCCTCACATTCCTTGAGTTGCCTACGCCTTCGCCCAGTCTCGCAAAACCATATTTTGAAGATGGCTTTCTCGGATTGAAACAAACTGAATTACATACCCAATTAGGCATGCCCATGGCGGTGCGGTCACGAAAAGCTGCCTTACGAGTCTTTAGTTATTATACGTACCAAGATTGGGAAAAATACTTCAGTAATCTGGTTGCACCGGGAAATGGGGAAGATGTGTACACCTACAATCGGGATGGGACTCAAGTTCGATACTCCTTTGCCTATACCCCTGACTTGAATGAACGAAAGAATACACCGACGCTATACGTGAAACGTGTTGAAATTGAGTTTACTCCGGCAGTCACTCTGGCCGAAATCCCTGACTTAATTTCCGAATTCTCACCTCCCACTGAATCGACGGCCTCAGCGTTTCGGTCCAACTTATGGCTGCTGATATTTAAAGGCAAACCGTCGAAAGAAGCATTTTTCATCTCTAAAGAACAAGGCAGAGAAAGTCTTCCGTGGACATTGGCATATCAAATGTTTGCAATCAATGGACTTCCAGAACATCTGACACTCGAAGCAAAAATTGACCGCATGGAAATTACCACTCAAAGTCTCCAAATCGTGAAAAACGGTCAACGACTCACCCATGAGCCGATATTGAATCCATTTTCTAAAGAGGTCGCTAATCAACCGCCCCCAGAACCTGATCAAAAAAATAAAAGCATTCCGAAGCCGCAGTATGAGGACTAATAAAAAGGAAAACTGCGACGTGTTGAAAGTAAGTCACCCTGTTTAGTTTTTCACTTTACGTTTTGACTTTTGCAATTAAGGCTTTCTCCTTGTATTTATACGTACCTGATGTCTCCGTCACCACTGAGTAATAAATACGGTTCCCCCCATTGCTGATCACTCTCTAAATCCCAAGCCTCCGCGTTCTGTTCCAGCTTGAGTCGAATCCCGTACGGTCCTCCAAATATGAGCGTGGCAATTCCAGCACCTGAATCTTCCACCTTTTGAGCGAAAACAGTACACAGTGGCTGTTCTGTATCTTCACACCATCCTGTGACTGAACACCATTCCCCCTGTGGAAGACGATCATAGACTTTAATGTGCGTGATAGGAAGCGGAGGAGAAACCTCTTTAAATCGAAGAAAAACTGAGGATTCACAATTTAAATTACTCTCCACTTCAAGAAACATCCACGCACCTTCCTTGACCCTTGAAAATCACTGCTGATACCATACACCGAATTCAGATTTTTTCTCTTTATCCAAACTTTTTTAGCAGTGCACCTTGAGTAACTTGGCTAACGATCCCATTCAACCTCAGCTTGATTCACTCCCATTCCTTTGCCGGCGGCCAGTTCGAATAACATTCTATGTCGGCTTGACCCTGTTTTTTCTCTGGATGATCGGCTGGGGACTTATTCCCCCGCTCTTAGATCCCACATTTGAAAAGCATGTTCAGGAGAAAAAGGTCATTGTTGGAATGACCCGTGACCAAGCCATGAAAGCCTGGGGGTCACCATATCAAATGAATGTCAGTTATACACCCAAAGGGATCAGACGGGAAGAATGGGTCTATGAGGATTGGCTAGACGCTGGAACCATCACTCATCGCTACCTATATTTTGAAGAAAACCGGTTAGTCGGTGGATGGAAGTAATTTTCAGCTTATTCTGCGAGTCGATCCTTATCCCATCACACATTAGAAAACTAACTGCAAGAGAACATTGACAAAATTTTAGGGAGTTTCCGTAATTTGAGCTCGTCTCTCACGTCCACTTCCGCCGCTAATGATTAAGACACGTTTCCATTCACGAACCTGGTACACCGCCCAGGCATTGGGCTGCCCTTTGTAATACGCCTCGGGATCTTCTCCCTTGGCTTGGAGATATGTAGGTTCCGTAAAACCTTCATCTAAAACATAGTCAAGCAAATTATCAGCGGTCACACCTTTTCCACTGAGAGACACCTCAGCTAAAAAGTTAAGAATTTCATCTGGATTTCCTAAATTTACTGTTTCCATATACTTACAGCTCCCTAAAATCTGTGGTATTCTATAAATGATAGGATTCAAAAAGCAATCCGGTTGAAGTAGCTGATGGTTGTGTGGCTATCGTACAGGCCTCCGCTTTGCGTTATCTCTCCTTTCTAATCCTGCATATTGTAAAGGACCATCATGCGAACTCTCTCCCCAGATCAATTCCGTGAAAA
>BQIU01000070.1 GCA_021603905.1 Nitrospirales bacterium | reverse complement strand
CCTTTCTGAGTCAGGGCGTCGTAGCGGTGCGTGAGATCAAAGAATCCAAGTTGGCCCGGTGTGTCCATGAGCAGTCCTCCTTGGAAGAACCTTATGCCAGAACCCAACAGAATTGTCAGTAGTTTTTAGAGATGCCCTTTATTCATTCTAAACATTTGAGACAATGCTTTTTTAGAAGATTCAAATGCGATGTGTGCTTGCATGAGGTACTCCGGCCCCTCGTGAGGAATGGCATTCAATACCATCCCCATTCGAGCTTGCACTCGAGCCGTCAGAAGCGGCTCTGTCTCACATAGCGAGGCAGCCTTTTGATAAAGAAATACCGCCTGATAAAGATCTTGCACAGATTTGGGGTTTTGCTGGAAACTCATGGCCATTTCCATAAGCTTCTCTACTTCAGCGGCTGAGGTAGCAGAGGTTGATTTAGCTGCAACTACGGCGGCGTTGACGCATTCATTGGAAAGACTAGAAGTGACTACTTTATCAACCATCCTTGGCTCCTGTGTAGATTTCACTCATCTTATTCGCAGGCATCTTATATGTCAATTTGTTTTTCTAATTGCAAAGTTACTATGCATATTTACACTTAAATCGCCACTTAAACGTATTTATACTTAATTTATTCAGTTTATATCGTTAGTAAATGAAACCTGGGATTGCAAGTACGCCAAACCACTGTAGTCCATGATTCAAACAGTAGAAATGGTCTGCAGAAGAGTCTATGCCGAATGATGGGGGCGAGAGAAATGCCCTATGCCTGCAGAACAGAACAGGTCATATTGATCGAGGGTTTATGCGAGAAACATCAAAGACCAATCCGCACGTGGTGTTATCCCATGAAACAGGAATACGATAATCAACAAGGTCTTCGAGGCCATGTTCTCGAAGAAACTCTTGTGCATGAATCACCCGGTCTCCATGCGAATTTCTGATTTTGAGTAGGAGCCCCCCTCCCCCTTCATGACGAATAGGGAGGATGAGAATCTGGTTGTCCCGTTTGACAAGAGCGATGTGCTGAAGATTCTGGAAATACCTCTCTGAGATTGACGCATCGACATAGAGGCTGCCTTTATGAATTCGAATATGAAGCGGCGACTCAGGTTCACTGCTGTGGGATTCTGGCAACTCAGAATGAATCCATGCTAACGCTTGCGTACGAATATGTTCGCACACGATTTCTACTGATTGTTCTACGGGAGGGGTTAACTCAAGGCCAAAAGACGTATCAGCAGCTTCAATGAGATACACCGTGACATCTTTGGGAAATTCCTCCTTAAAGATTTGCTGGCCAGCATAGAGCGCATGGTCCCAACGAAAGTCATGCAAACTATAACTTGAGTTTGGGCGATTCGTGACATCATCACCTCGGAGTTTAAAAATGGCACCGGATTCTGAGCCACTCACACACGCATCGATAATAATGAGAGCACGAGCTCCTCGGGCATGAAACATGACATCCATTCCGCCTGTACCCGCATCAAAAACGTGAACATTCGGTTGAGCGTGTTGAGAGAAAAATGCTTGCAGACGCTGAGCAACCACAACTCCTACACCATCGTCACGTCGGTTGAGATTGCCGCACCCAATGATCACATACATATTTTCAATCGTGTCGCACGCACGTTTTACAAGAAGAACTAAGCAAGAAGTGATTATATGACTTTGGCGGGAAGAATAGAAATCATTCGACAATCACAAAAATGAAACACCATCCCTAAATTCGCCAAAGCCGGCACGACCAGTCTTTTTCGACAGGAATGGATAATTCAGGAAGCTCACAGAATCGGCGATGCAGGAGGTAGTACATGCAGGTCTCACAAGATTGGACAAGATCGTCTTCATCATCAAATGGGTGGTATGGCTGTAATGTAAATCCGGCAATCTTGATTTTTTCATCAAGCTGATTGTCCATTAACGATTGCAGCCTCGCTATAATGACTTGAACGTCTTCACTGGAATACGCACGAGGTTCAACCTCAGTCGGAACTCCAGACTCTAAGAACTGGAACACCTTCTGTCGAAGAAGGTCATCGTTATCCATCTGAAGATAGGCGGGAAAGCTGTGCTGAAAACCTACCGCGTCAACATCTAACCGAAAATAAGCTTCTGCTGGCAAAGACTAACGACGAGATTAGAAATAGGTATGCTTAGATACGCCACAATCGACAATACCAGTCCGGCTCAACTGGCACGGCCAATTCCGGCAAATCGCACCATTTTCTGTGGACTAAATAATACATGCATTCTAAACATCGCATTTGATCCGGTCCATACGGCTGATCCGCAAATCCTCCTATTACGAGTTTGCCCTCTAAGTCATCTGGAGAAAGGTTTCGCAGCTCATCAAGAAGTTTCGCAAATTCGACATGCGTTTCAGGAAATGGTTCGAGCATCGTCTTGAGCCCGTTGGACAACAAGCCTTCAATCTGTTGTCGAACTTTTTCTTCTTCCTCATTACGCATAATACGAAGATCCTGGCACTTCGCCGAAAAGGGTGAAGCGTGAAGGTTCGAGCACCCTCCTATATGAATTCACATAAATTCGTGTATTCTCGGTTTTGTCATTACTCAAATTCGCGATCGTTTACCCTATTCGAAATCGTGATAATTCCTTTCCAGACTTGGCATCATGCGCATGGACGGTACAGACGAGACAGGAGTCAAAAGAACGCGCCACATGACCAACCTCGACAGGATCAGTCGGATCAGCAATCGGGGACCCTATGAGCGCTTCTTCGATGGGCCCTCGATTACCTTCGCTGTCACGTGGTCCCACATTCCAAGTCGTGGGCGCAATGATTTGGTAATTTTTTATTTTCCCACCTTGAACCTCAATCCAATGGCACAACGCACCGCGAATGGCTTCAGTCGCACCCCATCCCCGACCATCCACTTCCTGCGGTTTAATATACCAAGGATCATTCAATTTGAATTCGCGCAGGCACCGTTCGGCTTGACGATAAAGCGTCACGGTTTCATGCATTCGGGCGAGTTGCCTGAGGTGAAGACTAGGGCCACTCATATTTTTATAGACATCTAAAATGAACCCATCAGTATGTTGCCAGTCTTCGCCATGTTTGCCCCCTGCAATCATTTGCCTGGCAAAAGGACCTGCTTCGAGCCGTCCAAACTGTTCATGACTGACCGCGGTACACCAGGAATACCGACCAGTAAAATCGGTGGAGTTGTTTAGGATGGCTTTGGTTGTTCGGTCGAAGGGATGCACATCGTCGTTACTTTCGTCATACCATGAATGCGTCGTGTTTTCACGTGCGAATTCCTGACTCATTAAGCTATGCGCATCTGTGGCGCCATTATAGACACCGCTCTTCATCATCACAGATGTTTGTCGGCCGTCGATTGTTGGTTTTTGGTATTTATCTTCATGGGGGAGATAACCCCATGAGAAATATTTGCCTATTCCTCCACCATATTGATGCAACCCAATGTCGACTCCCATCCGCCAATAAAAACCCAAATCCGAATTGGCATGTGCAGGACTTTCGTCCAGCCAAACCATAAAATCATCATAGGTTTTGATTTGCTCATACCGTTCGAGTGAGCATCCTAACCACACCGGCTCAAGCCACGTCTTTTTGTAATATTCTAATATCGACCAGGCACGGGTGACATCGGAAAGAGTTGGCGCACACATGACTCCGCCTGGCACCATATACGACGAATGCGGCCATTGCCCGCCGAGTAATGCATAAATTTCTACCGGTTTACCAGAGATCGTCACGCCAATTTCATAGGATTTTCCAGTAAAGGGGGCAAAGCGTTTACAGGCTTCTTCATAATATTGATTATTTCGATATTGTTTGTTGGTGAGATCAATCGCATACAACCCATAAAAGTATCGAGGCTGACTTTGCAAACTTTCCACAATCTGGCCAAGGTTTCGAGCCAAGATGGCATTTCGGGGAACAGTCGTCTTCCAGGCGGTATCCAGCGCCCAAGCGGCACAGGTGAGGTGCGACGCCCCACATATTCCGCATGCACGTGGAGTGACGACCAGGCCAGCTTGGGGGTCTTTGTCGCGAAGGATAATTTCAAAACCCCGAAACAACTCGGCTTGAGTCCAGGCATTCGTCACCACGCCGTTATCGATATCAACTCGGACATCGAGATCCCCCTCGACTCTTCCTACCGGAGAAATATCTAATGTTTGTACAGCCATGGTCCTGCTCCTCTTATGTAGAAACTTTTGTCTTGATGCTTTACACCACGAAGATGTCTTCCTCCGCCCAGGCCGGAGAGGCATTTTTGGCTGCAGCAGTCAGAGTCACATACCCCTTCTTTTCAACTCCTGATGGGAGAACTTTAGGAACACCCATCACCGTTTGAGTCTTAAACACTGTCCCTGGTGCCAAATCAAAGTGTGGAAACTCTGGTTCAGTACAACCTAGACACGGCATGCCAGAACGTGTCTTGGAGGATTGACGATTCCACAGGATCCGATTGCAGGGAGAATGAGTCATGGGTCCCCGGCACCCGAGGTCGTAGTAGAGACACCCTTTACGTTGCCCAAACTCGGTCGCTGAAACCTTGTAGGCAAAGTGCATATTTCTCGTACAACCGGTTTGGGTAAAGCTCTGGAAAAAGGTTTTGGGTCGCTGGAACTCGTCCAAAGAAATATCGCTAGCTCGCCCTGTCGCGACGGCCACAACAATTTGAGTGATCCAATCAGGATGCGCCGGACAGCCTGGAATGTTGATCACCGGAAGACCGGACTTTGAACGAAAATCTATCCCTAAAAACCCACCATGGTTTCGTTTGAGAAATTGAAGCCCCTGGGACTCACTCGGATTCGGTACCGTAGCTGGAATACCGCCCCATGTTGCACAATCCCCGATTCCTACCACATATTGTGCGGATCCACACAAGTCCTGCACCCACTGCTTCATCGCCCGTCCGGCAAATCGATTCCATTCGCCAGTACCATTAGGAGCATTGACCACCGTTCCTTCAAAGACAAAAATATCGAGTTGAATTTCTCCCGACACGCAGTCGCGAAGTAATTTTTGTAAATTATCTCCTAATTCCACACCCAAGGATGGATGCCAGAGAATATTGATTCCAAAATCCGTCACAAGGTCACAAGCACTGGGTTCCTCCGCATTAAGAAACGACATGGTGTTACCCGAACATGCACCACCTTGTAACCAGAGTAAATTGGCCATAACAGTTCCTTTATTTAATAGCGTCTGAATGCAAAATTACAGAAAATTTCTAAGGGGCAGGTAATGGAGACGAGAAATCGCTTGAAGTCGTAACAATGTACATTCCATTAATTGTGCAGTCAAAAAGCAAATGCGATGCCATTAACTGTTAGTCAGCCAACATGATTAGCTAATATTCATCTTCCCTGCAGAATAAAAGGAATATTCTCTCAACGTACCCATCATGAGATTGATAAGACCCACGACAAGATGAAAAGAAAAGTTACACAATTATGAACAATAACAAGGAAGAAGTGTAAGTCAAGTATGCACGTTACTATTCAAGAAGGAAGGGGTGGAATTCGAGGCTCAACAACCTAGCCTTCATCTTCAGAGATAACCTTATAGCCGATTCGGTTATACCGAAACGATATACGCGCCAATTTGTACAATGTTGAGAGCCAATACGTGAGATAACACGTTATTCATTATCAAGACAGCCAAGCGGGTATAACCTTCCGAACGTTCGAAGTGAGTATTTGCGCGGGCTTGGCGATCTCAAGCCGACACCTCAGGAGCAGACCCGCGTTGAACGTCAGTTATCTATTGAGGTTACGCAGGATAACTCAACAATCGTCGCCAAGGTCACACCTTAAACTTATTTGGATTCGCTATTATAGTGAAAAGAAAATGAGTGAAGCTTCACGAGGGAAGGTCCTGTGAGGTCGTAATCTTCAAGAGTTCTCCCGATCTGATTTCACATACGGAACATTCAGCTTGAAGGGTGGAAACAAACCAAATACTTCAGCAACGACAATGCCAAGACCCATGGCTTTCTACATCTGACAAAGCTCACTATCTGGCCAGTGGAGATGATACCAAGTTTTTTCGGTTGAGACGTGGGATTTAGTTGAGGCAGAGCTTCATGATAAAAGGATTCACACTAAAGCCTCGAGAGCCAGTCGTCTGGGTGGGTTCGATTTCGACCGTGGGGTTACACGGGGGTTTACGATTTCCCAACGGCAATTAACTGATACCGTTTAATCTTGTTCGCCAGGCCAACTCGTGATAGCCCTAACTCCTTGGCTGCCTTGCTTTGATTCCATCGGTGACGCGTGAGGCATTGGGTCACAATTAATGCCTCTAACCGCTCTACCTTTTCTTTGAGAGTACCAGCTTCATTGATATAGGATTGCTCTTTTATGCGGTCGTCCACCGGAAGGGCTTGCGCAATTTCTGAAGACAAATGCTCAATCGACACAAACTCGCCATTACTTGTTAAGGCGACCATCCGACGAATTTCAGTTTCTAATTCTCGAACATTGCCTGGGAAAGAATAGGCTTGCATATGTCGTATCACTTGCCCTGATATACCCGCAATTTTTCGATTGAGGGTTTCGGCATAGTTTCGAGAAAGATATTCTGCCAAAACAGGAATATCTTCCACCCGTTCCCGAAGTGGGGGAATATTGATCTCAAACCCATGAAGACGGTAGTACAAGTCCTTTCGAAATGTCCCGGCTTCTACACGCTCTTTGATTGGGTGATTAGACGCGACCAAAATACGAACATCCGCATACCCAACCTTATCGGCACCTAATGGTTTGATTTCTCCCTCCTGAAGAAATCGTAATAGGCTGACCTGAAACGCGGGAGAGACTTCGGAAATTTCATCAAGAAAGACCGTTCCGCCATCAGCTGCGGAAAAAAGTCCGAGTCGGTCACTAACGGCACCAGTAAAGGCTCCTCGTTTATGCCCAAATAATTCCGATTGTAATAACTCATCTGGCAAGGCGCCACAATTTTGAACTAAAAATGGAAAAGCTTTTCGTGAACCAAACCCATGTATGGCTTTGGCTATTAGTTCTTTCCCCGTTCCAGTTTCGCCTTGAATGAGAACTGGGAGATCGGTCGGTGCCGCTTTTCTTGCTAAATTGCAGACATTTAACATGGCATCACTGGCGAAGACCAATTTGTCGAACTCATAGCTTTCTCGCAACAATTTTACCATGTGGTCCTTGGAGCTACGAAAAGCGTTATCCGAAAATTTGAGCTCACGACTCAAGAATCGATGACGGCGAGCCAATTCACGACTTTCCAAGGCACGATTGACTAACAGCCGCAAATGCCAAGGCGGGCAGGGTTTGGGGATGATTTGATAGACGGCTCCAGCTTTAAAGATTTCCATAACTTTCTGATCATCCCTGGATTCACTCATAAAAATACGAGTGATATCAGGGTATCGAACACGTGCTTCTTTGAAAAAACTTTCGCCACTGATATCACCGATGTCTTCATCAAACAAAATAGCATCAATCTCGTTCAGTCTCAGCAGTTCGTAGGCCTCTTTTCCTGTCTTAGCTGACAACACTCTGTAATCTTTGGAAAGATAACTGAGGATCTCGCTTCCATTCGTAGTATTCCCTCCAACTAAGAGAAGGGTTTCTTCTTTCTTTTCAGTCACAAACATCCCTTTCAATATGAAAAGAAAGTTTACACCCCCTCAAGGTCGTTTCACAAGTATTGATTATTGCCATAAAAATACGTGAGTTTCCCGACTGCAATTCATGTCGTCATCTGTATTCATTTATAATCAATTTTGACCACCGCACTATTCAGAAAATGGACGCATGAGGACTCCATATCAGCACAATTTTCAAAATGAGGTACATCTCAGCTCTTGTTGGAGCAGGTCAGTGATTTAAAACATCTGTTCCTTAATCTATATTGCTCCCTTCAATTTATGACAGCGTTGTGATGGCCTAGGTAGGCAAGCCCATCATTCTGGCCAGCCTCATCGGCGCCAGCTAGACCTCCCTTTTGATAACAGAGACCTTTCTGGCAGTTGACTGACTTTTTATCGTGCTTGCTCCATTCGTATGAAAAAGTGCCAGGCCCTTAAGGGATCGACTATTGGCTTTTAATAGCCAGTTGAAATTCAATCCCTCTAAGGAAATCAACTTCCGTTGCCCCTTCGTAAATAATTCCCTTGAGAACGCGGTAGAGCGCCAACTTGAAGTGAAAAAAGATAAAAGAATCTTAAAATTTATTTGATTACTCTGGAAAGCGGGTAAGGCGTAAGAGATTCAGAGAAAGGAGTTTACTAAAAGTACACAACTTCTTTGGTAAGTTCCCGAATTTTCATCACACAACAGAACGTCCTAGATCGGACTTGAGAACTGAGCTGGATGAGAGGAAAGAAATGAGTTAAGAAAAGAATGTCCTGCCGCTCACTCACGACTAAAACGACTTCGTGTAGACAAAATTTTCACGAACGGCAACTTCTTCCTTTACCTGAGTCGAAGATTTACCCTGCGGTAAAGGAGGAAGATTTCCGTGAGTAGCCTTTGTCCAATCCCCTTTCTTTTGAGGATTTGCAGTATTTTTCGCGAGTGGAACCTCCTGCTTCGCGTCTACCCGCTCCACAACAGAATCCTGACCATCTTGCACTTTTCCAGTCAGATGCCTTGGCTGACAGACAACATGAAAATTTGCAGCTGGCGCAGAATTGTCAATTCTCCACAGTTCTAGTTCTGCACAATAAAAACTTACATCATGTCGAGACATCGTATTGAGCCAATTGATTGCGTTCCGGTATTCAATGGGAATGTTTGAGGCAACCCAGACTATAGAGGAAGCATTCATCTCAGCCGCACATGAAATCAACTGACCAAAATCATTATGTGTAAGATCAAGTAACTGCCCCTGAATAAATATGATATCAGCATTTTTCGCGTTTTTAGCAATCACACCGCCCTGAGGCAGGCTCACAGAATTATTCTGTTTAGTCGGAATTAGCTTAAGGTCAATACCTTCACCAATCATTTCTAGAATATCTTCTTGAATAAGCCATGATGAAAACTTCCCGAATTCTTCACCCCAAAACTCCTGAAGGTTATATCGTTGTAATTTACCAAGAGACATGGCCATAACACCCTCTATCTATTGTTGAGAATTTCACGACAAAATTTCACATAAAAAGCCTTTGCAATCAAGACAAAGCTCTATCTTATCGACAGTTTCTTCAGAAAATTGAGTGAAAGAAACACGATGGACGATCAGAAACTTATCCGCAATACTACCAACCAACTTTGAAGTGAAAAGAAATTTAGATGAACAGTTTCTTGATCATTACACGTCTAACAAATAGGCTCTCGGATCAAAGTAGGTGGAGACGATGTGGTCTTTACGAAAAAGGATCAACGAGCAAGAAGATAACGCCATCTTCCCTTAACAGTCATACTGTCAGAAACGCTTCCTTCTCATTGACGATTCTTGGAGGAAAGTATTCTTTTTTCCATGAAAATATTGAACATAGGATGAATTTCATTATGTGAAGTCGTCAACATTTCTATCGACGTTTGATGTCCAGCACGAAAAATTCTTCCTCAGCAACTCAAGCATCTCAGGCAGATGCATCCATTGATTGTAGTACAGTGCGATCATGTCGAATTGGTGCACGAAAAATTCTTTGGCAACGCTTTTGCTCTATCAGCGGACATGACCGTTCATGGTTAAGGATTCACATGATTCACCTTCTTACGTGGAGAGTAATGATGAACAACATTCTAATCGCCAACGCCCTCGTCACAACGAATCAAACAGAAACCTCATCAACCCCTAAAGCAAACGACGGAGGAACCCATACTCGATACTTAGACAAAGATTATATTGTTCGAGCCAGAGAAGCAGAAGTAAAGCATCACCTTCACTCAATCGGTGAATTACAAAAGAAAATGGAAAAACTGGCAAATGAATTAGCGTGGGAACTTGAACAACATCATTCGAAAATTCATGAGTTGTATCAACTTGAAATACCACTTCAAGCAAATCAAAAAACCGAGTCAGTGAACATTCATCAAAGTAAAAAATCTACGGTACAACCAAAAGAGAATCAAACATTCGACCTTCCTCTTATTGGAAAATCCCTTTGCGAAACATTTGCGTAGCATATTGCTATGTCTTCTCCAGGGCACGGCCGAAGGCCGTGCCAATGGCATACACGACACCGATGGAATCCTAAATCACGTCAAATACAGAAATGCTGACTTGCCTACCAATCCTTCAATCGAGAAATCGTTCATCATATGCAATTGTTCTAAGACATTTCCAAAAGTGTAAAGCCTTAACTGTTTCCATAACCATTCAGACAAGTACTGAATCACTCTCGGCAGAAGATATAACGTTGGGAAACCCGATGAAATATTTATTGACCTTTCACACGAATGCTCTACAATAAAAAGAGAATTCATTTCCGTAAAACGATCGTACTCACACTCGCCCCAACGGAATGACAGGTCTATTCCTCCCCTCAGAGATCCACTGTCAATTGGCAAGAAGCCGCGAGAGAGGATCTATTCAACTCTTTACAACAACCAACAGGAGGTTCGGCATGAAATATCAGTACACAACCCTATGTGGAATTTTTGTACTTAGCTTCGTCATGGGCTGCGGGGAGGGGCCTGAAGGCCCTGGCGAAAAAGCAGGCAAGGCCGTTGATAATGCGGTAAGTAGTGCTAGCGAATCACTTAACGAAGCCGCCGAAGATACCGGCGAAATGCTAAGTGATGCAAAAGAAAGTGCCAGCGATGGTATGAACGAGATGGGAGAGGATATACAAGAAGGCTCAGAAGAAATGGCAGAAGGAGCGGAAGACATGGCCGACGAAGCCACGGGACATTAAGACCATCTAGCCGAATAAGTTACTCTGCAAGAAAGCTGATGTTCCTCGGCACGAAAGTAGCCTTGAGTCAAAACAATTAGTACATTCTACGCCTTAGGGTATGCGACACCTGGAACTCTCGCATCTGCGCTTCTCACCAGTACTGCACGAAAGGAACAAGGGATCATGCCTTCATAAAGCACGACTCCTTGTTCCCCTATCATTTCTGACAAACACCCAAACTTTTGGCAAACAACCTAATTTAAAATTTTGAAAAGAAAGGGTTAAGAAAGGCTAACTACATCTCAGACCAACACATGACGAACAGGACAACATTTCCTAAGAGACCATACCCCTCACATACTTATAAAACGATTATAGCGAATCCAATTAATTTCCAGTTGAGTTAGAAAAGGAAACCTAGGCGACGGTTGCGGCAAACCTCTTCTAGGATGGAAGCAGTTGCCAATGGTGCGACCAGTTCGCCTCTGGAGTGTTGATTATAGGTCGCCTAGCAGCGTAATACTATAGCGAATTTAAAGAAGTCCCAATCGAGCCAGCCTGACAAACTCAGCGTAAATACTCACGTCAAGCATTGACAGTTCATCGAATCGGCTATAGGCCTCAAACATCGGAAGTTATTAAAAACGGCTATAAGCAGACTCTTGTTCAAGGAGTAAACGCATCTGTTCTAATTCCGCTTGTTCAGACTTATTGAGCTTGGGATACCGCAGGCCGAGTCGTTCAAATGTTTTCACTAAAATTTCTGCCACCGCTAACCGCATAAAAGGTTTATGATCTGCTGGGATAGCATACCACGGTGCCCAGGGACGCGAGGTGGCATTGACCGCTTGCTCGTACGCTCCCATATACTCGTTCCAATATCCACGCTCCTTGATATCACCAGAGGAAAATTTCCAGTTTTTTTCTGGAACTTCAATGCGCGAGAGAAATCGACGTTTCTGCTCTTTTTTGGAAACATTGAGCCAAAACTTTAAAATGACAGTCCCGTTTCGAGCGAGATGCTGTTCATGTTCTCGAATAGATTCAAACCGTTCCTTCCAGATAGATTTGAGATTATAGGGTTCTGAAAGCCTTTGAGATTGCAAATACTCGGGATGGACACGAACCACAAGAACTTCCTCATAGTAACTGCGATTAAAAATCCCAATCCGTCCTCGTTCAGGAAGACACCGAGTTGTACGCCAGAGGAAGTCGTGCTCCAACTCACGACTCGAAGGTTGTTTGAACGAAAACACCTGACAGCCGGCTGGATTAATTCCACTTGTCACGGCTCGAATCGTCGAATCCTTCCCTGCTGCATCCATCGCCTGAAAAATGAGAAGGATCGCATGGTGATCATGAGCGTACAGAGTCCGTTGATAGTCGCTCATCTTCTCAATAAGCTTCGTGAGATTTTTATGATACTGTTTTTTGGAAGGGACCTTCCCCTTGTGCTTCGTTGAAACTTTCTTAATTGAAAACGTTCCATCAAACGGCACAAGAAACGAACTCTCGACAGCTTCAAACATACCGTCTCCTCAGGCAAAGAGATTTGGAACACCGCTTCATAAAGGATGGAAGGGAAAGAAATAAACGTGAGGGGATCACATTTCTGCTCGAATGCTCATTCAACACAATACAATGCATGCTGTGCATTGTTATAAAGTATCTAGAGCGATTGTCAGAGAACGCAGCATCGGACGAAATCTTATAAGGAAGTTCGAATTGCCTCCCTCACAACTTACCTAACGGAGACATTATTTCCCAAGTGGAACATTCACTTTTTTCTTCACGACTTCGACCGTTTGAAATGCACGATCTTTCGTCCCAAGGCTTGACTCAGCTTCAACCGCTTGAACAAATTCCTCAGGCCCATGAATTGGGGCATAGGTCAACGTCACAATAACATCCATCGATGGTGCATTGGGCGGAGTTGGAAAGGTAAACGACTCTACTCGTTTTTCCTCAGGCTTAAGCAACGTGTCGCTCAAGACCTTAACCGCTTCAAAATCTAAGACGGTTTTCTTTCCATTCTTATCGCCATATACCCGTTCATAATACCGTTGATCACCATGAACTTTTCTTAAATTTTTCCCTAGTATGGTTAAGTCGACGACCACTCGATACCAACCTGGGTGAGGCATTGGAAGATTGTGTGGAACAAGACTTTGAATCGTGACATCAACGGTTGAAGTTTCTCCCTGAACCTTGGTGGTAAAGTCTAACTCAACAGCCTTGGCTCGAACTTTTCCAAACCTTCCAGGAAAACTATGATTCGCAATTTTCCGATTTCGTTCACCGTTGGCTGATTCACCAAATGCTCCTGGCATATGACATGACTGGCACGTTTTACCATCTTTTTCCGCTTTTGATTCTTTCCAGTTCCCCATCCAATCCGGCAATGGTCCCATTTGGGCTCCCTTTGGCAGCGAATCATGGCATGTCACACAGAATGCAGAACTCTTGTAGAGCTCGGAAGTCTCCGATTGGTGGGCCAAATTTTCCACTGGATTTTTATAACCACCGAATACGGTTTTTTCTAATTGATAAGATGGAAGCGGTGGATGCGTTTCTGAATTAATATCTTTAATAAGATGACACTGAGCACAACCGACCCCATCAATCTGCGGATCTTTTGACTGCACTTCATCAACAAACATCTTCGATTGATGTTTGTATTCCAAAATATGCGGAGCATGACAGCGCAGACACATTGACGGTTCTTTTTCAGGGCCGGAGGCTAAGAAACGATCTAGCGTCACACGGAATGCTGAGCTGACAATTGAACGAGACTGTGCCGAGGCTTCCCATTCTTCAAATACTCGAATGTGACACCGCTTACACTTCTGGGAATGGGGAAAGGCTTTTTCTAATGGCTTTGAAGGCTTTTCAGTACCGGCAGCAGAAACCAGAGTAGAGGGCCCACCCATCCATAACACTAACGCACTCAGAACACACAGAGTAAACCCTCGCGGCATCATGTTCCTCGTCATAAGTATCCCCTGGATAAGTTTGCCGTCAGGCAAGTTATAAATGGTTATAACGTCATCGTGCGAAATGTCAGTAATCGAGTCGAAGAATAATCAATAATGACCTTTTCTGCAGCTTGTCGTTCTTTATCATTGTCCAGAGTCTTCAAATATCGATCCTTGAGGGCAGAGGATGGTTCGGGAATCAGGGCATAACTTAAGCTCGCCTCAACTAACACCGACTCTTGTCCTTCAGGTATCTGCATAGCAAACGGCACGCGTCTCGTGATACCGCCATTGACAAATGCTTGTGGAATCGGTCCTCGGAGCAACTCCTCAAAGGTCCGTCCAAATCGCTCTTGTTTTTCATCGAGAATGTTTCCGTGCTTATCTTTGACGGTGACTTTCACGAAAAATTGCTTGAGTACAGGATCCCCTCCAGGAAACATGTGCGGCAGACTCCCATTTCTCACTAACACGGTCCCCTCCACTGACCCCTCTTTTTTGTTGGCTTCAATGTCAACCCGTGGAAACCATTCCGCTTGCAGATTTCGATTACTAAGCATAATGCCGGGAATGACAATGCCTTGAAACCAATGGCGCCCAATCGGCCTTGTTAACGACCCTCGCTTAGAAGTTGAACTTCCCGTAGACCGTTCCATATGACAATCTTGGCAAATCGTTCCCTTAAGAATTTCTCCAGGAAGATCCGATCGAGTCACATCTTTTACCTTACTAAAATGGCAAGCCGTGCAAAATTTCGCTTCCTTATAAATGTCCGCTTGCTGTGAGGAGTGAACGAGATTTTCCTCAGGTTCAGCGTAGGGGCCATAAAATTGTTGATCAGCATTGATCTTAAACGTCGGGTACGCTTTGTCATTCTCCTGAATATCATTAATCAAATGGCAGGAGGAACAGCTAATCCCTTCAACGGTCACATGCTTTCCACCAGCCATGACCTGCTGGATAATCCGATCGGCATGCTGCGGAAAAACCGTGACCGCAGGAGCATGACAAGCCAAACAATCGGCACGTTCCTGTTGAGTCGGTTCTGTTTGTAACCATAGACCAAGGACGGTTTTAAATACATGAGACTTTAGTGCTGTACCGTGGAGTAACGCGCCATCGACTCGACCAAAGGTCTTCAGGTCAGGAGTTTGTTCGCGCATGCCTTTCCATTCTTCATAATGACGATCATGGCATTGCTTGCACTGTTCAGAAGGAACAAACACTTTCGTGATTTCTTTAATCCATGATGTTTCTTTTTCAGAATCCGAGGCTTCTTGGGCTAAGGCCACTGGACTTATACCATCGTGCCATAAGAAGCTCAGCCCTAATAGGAGACTAACTCCTATTACCAGGCTCAGCTTTATAGTTCCTCTGGATGTGATACAAGACATAATATGCGAGCAATTAATCCTGCTTAATGCGCACAAAATGAAAATTGAGACCGCCAGTGACACCCTGATCACTTGGATCGGATGGCTCGTAAGTCGCTACAGTAAAATTCTGAATGGGAAGTGTCGCTTCAAGAGCAACCCCTAAATCTATAAGGGTCTTGATTTCGAAACGATCAACTTCTTTAATAATCGCCTTAACTTTTACCCCCGCTAAATCAGCTGGGGTCCCACCAATCACGGCAAAAACAACAACCCCTTCTGCACGAGTTAAGCCGAGAAATTCTTGAATTTCTTCGTCAACTTCTCCAACATCCACGCCAAACTGCTCGGCAAGCTCCAAGGCCCGCTCTTCCGTCATTTCTCCATTAGAACTTTGCGCATCAACGCGAGAAGGATTGGCAATAACACTCACCAATGAACAGAAAGAGACCAAAAACACAACTTGTGTCATGATTCGCATTGCGTAGCACATTTGACAAGATACAGATTGAGACGAAATTTTATGCATCACCAATTCAACCATAGCATCGCATCACGATCAAACATGGGCTTATGAAGATTGTACAATGGGATCGATAAGCAGTTGCATCCACGAGGCTACAGCTTTTTGTCCATTTCGCTCTTTATTTTCTCCATTCCATATGGCAAATGCGACAGCTTGCAACCGTCCAGCTTGAAGTAAGGCTTCATTTTCCAAATCATCGCCAGGAGCCGTGAGTGGCCGCTTCATGACCACACGCCAAAACCCACGTTTCCATTCTGCTTGCCCTTTGATTCGTCCTTGCCGCTTTTTGCTGGTTAAAGTGCTGAACCCTCCACCAATCAAGTCTTCCACCGAAGATGGTCGACGTGGAATCACTTCAAATCGACGAATCCCACCACGCTTTTTTCCTTTTTTCTTTGTCCGTGCAGCACGTCGGTCGACATCGCTTTGCCAATCGGCCTTCCAGTGCCAGATATTCAGATAATGATCAAGTTGTCCCATGCAAAAAAATGCTGGAGCATTTCCAAGAGGGAGCGCAATGGCCGCACCATCTCGAAAAACTCCTGGGGTCAGTCGTTCGTTTTTAGTGGCATCCTGCCACTCCAACAGAAACGCCACTTCTTTCCCATTATGAATTGAGCGAATCGATAAGGCCGTCGCACTAGGCTCCGGCCAAACAGGGCGGGTGATGACTTGTCCACTTAAGGGAACCGGCAAAGCAGCAATGGATTCCCAAGCCGGGTCACTGGGATGAGAAGGCGTATCGCCTGTGGCAAAGTGGGATCGAATGACGATTCCATGAGAACTAACCGTCGTGACTTGAAACCATGTTAAAGCAATTGCCGCTGTAACAACTAACGCTCCGGCTAACACAAGTCGTCGAGGGACACGCCTCAGTCCAGACTTGTGACAATGCGCGAGATCTTGCTCACCCGATAGTGCAGCCATTTCCACCTTTACCGTACGTTCAATACGCGATTGACCATCAACGACCCTGGCCGATAAACGATTAAGCAATCTTCAGACGACGAATCTTATTTTCGTTCCGTTCACAGATGTAGAGGAAACCTTGCGAGTCCAATGCTAGACCAGCCGGTGAATTGACAACCGCCTCAACAGCCAATCGGCCATCTCCGTGCTTGAGCATCGTCGCGTCTTCTTTAGCCACAAATCGAGCAGCCCCACACCCTCCCATATTTTTGTCGTCATATCCACTATCACCATTTCCGGCGATTGTGGTAATGATCCCAGTCGTGGCATCAACTTTTCTCACACGATGGTTCATTGAGTCTGCAATATACACATGCCCATCATCATCAGCCACCGCCCCTTCTGGCACGTTGAGCATCGATTTCACAGCTAATTTATCATCGCCGTCATATCCAAACCGACAGACACCAGCGATTGTCGAAACCACGCCGGTCGTCTGATCCAGCCTGCGAATCCGGTTGGTGCCTTTATCGGTGATTAAGAGATCACCATTTTTAAAGACGTCTAAACTCACCAGATCATAAAACCGGCATTCCAAGCCAGGCTTTCCATCATCCAAATACGGAGACATGTCCAGACCATCCGAACATTGAGGACGGAGCCAGCCTTGATCATCACTAAAATCGATTCCAATGGCATCACCGGAGAGCACAATGAGATTTTGGGCCGTTAAGGGACTGACTCGCTCGTCATCTTCATTGGTCCAAGATCCGGCTATCGTCGTGAGAAGGCCTGTACGAGGGTCATATTTACGTATACGATGCGCCTGTGTATCCGCGATATATAAATTGTCGTCCGGATCAAATGCAATGGAGGCAGGGTAGGTTAAATTCACTTCTAAGGCAGGGCCGTCTCCATTAAATCCCCATTGTCCCGTACCAACGACCGTTGTAATAATCCCGGTCTCCCGATCAACCTTGCGAATTCGACTACTTCCTGAATCACAGATATAGATGTTGTTTTCAGAATCACACGCAACATCCAACGGTAAATACAAGCCTGCCTCTCCACATGGCCCATAATCACCGCTGTAACATGTCTCTCCATTTCCAGAAAAATTATGGAGTCGCCCAGACTCAAAATCAATTCGACGGACTCGATCAGACCCACATTCCGCAATGTATAAATATCGTTCTTCTCGATCGAGAGTGACATGATTTGGAAGGGGAATTCCAGCTTTAATGGCGCGTTTGCCATCGCCTGTACTTCGAGACTTGCCATTACCGGCAAAGGTCTCAATGACGCCGACTTCAACTAATGTTTCGGTACTCATCGTCCACACCTCATACTCACTCGACTATCAATTAATATATTCACGATCGCGATAATAACCTGATCACCATTTCGTCTACGCATTAATGGTTAAGCCTTGGAAGCCGAAACGGGTTGAGGGCTAGGAGGACTGTCCATTGCCGCAACGGTTGGTGGCGGCGGAGGAACTGTGGCAACCGATTCTTGTTGAGGAATTTGTGCAGGCGCGGGCGCTTCTGTTGTTGCAGCGTTCTGCGCGGCTTCTTGAGCTTCAGCATCCATGGCTTCAACCTCATGAATTGACTTCTTAAATCCTTTGATCGCTTTACCGACCCCTTCTCCTAACTGTGGCAACTTTCCTGCCCCGAAAATTATTAAGACAATGGTCAAAATTAAGATCAGCTCTGTAAACCCAATGCTTCCAAACATAATGAGACTCCTCTCTGCAGCAATGAATTTTTGCTTCCGGCTAGGTGGCTTTTCCCTGTTCCCGGGTGCGTTTGGAAAAGCGCTCCTTTAACCGTTTTCTGGTTTCTTCGGCTTGTTCAAACATTTGACATTTTTCATACGTGTTAATCAAATTGTAGTAAGCCAACGGTTCATCTGGATTATTTTCGACGGCTTCCTCCATCACGTTCATCGCCAAGTCTGGCTTCTTTAAATTGAGTGCCATTTCCATGAGCTTATAGCTACATTCCAGATGGTTGGGGTCAAATTCGAGAACTTTCATGTAGGCTTGCATGGCCATATCAAGCGTGTTGAGGTCAGAGACCTGTGGATTATCTAATTGTTCATACACATTTGCCAAATTATACCATGCAATAGGATCCTCCGGCGTCAGCTCTATAAGCCGTTCAAAATAGTCTTTCGCCTCTCGATACTTTCCTTTTTCACTGTTCAACCGGCCTAAATTAAACAAGGCCAGCACATCGTATTTATTCAGCTCAAGAGCACGTTCAAATTGGCTAGAGGCATCATCAGCCATCCCCTTGGTCCCATAGATCGTCCCGAGATTCGAATAATACATGGCTAAAGATCGATCCATTTCCACCTTTAACCCCTCAGCCATTTCGATGGATTTTTTAACTTCCGTTAAGGCTTCATCCAAGCGCCCTTTATTAAAGTACAGCTCCCCAAGTCGACAACGTGCTTGAAAATCATCCGGCTCTTCAGTGAGGAGTTTTTCAATTTCAACAATTTCTTCATCTGGGTTGAGCGGTTGGTCTTCTATGCTATCCTCAGGAGTCAACTCTTCTGTTTGGGTGAGCGTATTCTGTTCTTCCATAGTTCTGCTCTCTCTTATGGTGTCTGCCCATACACGGGCGTCACAGGTTGATAAACCATCTTTTCATGAATCTTGCCACGAAGCTTTCCGAGTGTTCCTCGTTTATCGATCGTTAATAGAAGCAATCCTAATACGACCATCAACGTCAAATGCGACAATTGCAGGGCATAACCTGCCATAAACATCAGTCCCAATCCATAACCCGCCAGCCTTCCAATCATAACTAATTTAATGACGGTGTAGGACCAGCAAATAAACCCAGCCATGTAAAAGGCAAAGGGAAGGTAGAACGTGTAGCCCATCCCCATTTGAAAAATCCACCCAACACCCTCTCCAGCTTTTCGAAGATCTTCAGCAGCCGCAAGGCTATAGAGGGAAACAAAGTAATCCATAAAGAGTAGGAGGAAAAAAATCACCCCTCCACTCACGAGCAGGGTCAATCCCCATTTTCGTTGTTGCTTATTTTTTGTCAAAAACGAGGTACTTCCATAAGCCCAAAACACGAGGATGCTGGATAACACCATCAGCGCCTCACCCAGTCGATTGACTTCATGCACGAGCGGCGGAGCGGTGACAAGACCAAGCAGACCGTAACTGGTCGTCATGGTTTGGTAATAAATCCACCCACATATGCCAAGGAAAAAACAACCAACCGCAATACGTTGCATCAGCAACTTGTTCGATATGAAATATTCCAGCATAAGAAAGACAAGA
This sequence comes from Nitrospirales bacterium, assembly GCA_021603905.1. Classification (GTDB taxonomy): domain Bacteria; phylum Nitrospirota; class Nitrospiria; order Nitrospirales; family UBA8639; genus JAGQKC01. Next base: position 2,933 of record BQIU01000070.1, on the reverse strand, counting down.
AGCGCCAAGGAAATGACGTTATAGACAATGGAGCCCAACATCGCTGGAGGGAAAAGAAGATAGCCAATCGTCACCATGACCAGAAGACAGAGTAACGGAATGACCACCTTGTCATAGGTGCCTTTCCATAGAGTCGATGTCATTTTTTGATAGACCAAAATGAAAATGAGAAGAAAGGCCAAAATTGAGGTGACATTCAACAGCATAAAACCTAACGACGAAAGTCCCGTAAACGCAATGCGGACTGCCTCATATTTTTCAGCGAGTTTGCTGATATGCATACCCAAACGAGAGACAAGTCGATACAGCACCAGCTCCATAAATGCGGCAATAAGAAGGCACTTCAACGAATACTCGAAGAGGATCCCTTGCTCATTCGCTTTTTCAGATAGAGTCGTGGAGGTTCCCATAACCAATCTGTTCATTGCTCCTTAGGAAGTTGAATGTAAGTACATATCTCATGATTGTTTTGTCAGTGCGTATTCGTTATTCGAAACGCCAGACTCACACCTTACGATACGCCCGTATGCTCAAGAACCTTTTGCTTGTTTCGTCGAGCAATGTAAAGCAACCCATCCCCCATCGAGTAATTGAAGGGGAGTTCGCAAACAACTTCACTAATTTTTTCATACACATGCTGATAGACTTTTTCGCACTGCTCCGGCGTCATGCCTTCTTTCACTTCATAAAAGAACCCCAAGCTCAAATCTTCTGCTGCAGGCCGCATAATACGTTGAATACCGTATCCACCAGGGTCATTCATGATTGGGGCTTCTTTTTCTAAGTCAAACAAGCAAGGCTGGCAGGAGAACCCATACGAGGAATTCAGGGAGTGGTTATTCACGACAAAGTTCATCGTTTCAAGAGCTTCTTCCTCAGTTTCAGTTGGGAATCCCACAATGACATAACAATGCACAGCTATTCCCAGGTCAACACAGTCAGAACAAATACGATCCACGCTCGCTTGCGTGATACCCTTCACCATAAAATCCATCATCCTGGCATTATAAGTCTCCAGCCCAAATACAATCTTCTGACAACCCGCGTCCTTCATCAAGGAAAGTAATTCTCGAGAGAGGTTTTTTTCAAAACGAAGCTCCGCAGTCCACTGCAAATCGAGACCACGATTAATCATTTCCTTACAGAGACGCCGAGTAGGCGATAAGGCTAAACATTCGTCTGTGAAGAAAAAATAGGGTGTCTGATAATTCTTGGAAAGATATTCAAGTTCATCAACAACTTTGACAGGGTCTTTCTGTCGAAAGTTTTGATGATCGAGAGTTAAGGCACAAAAGGCACAATCTTTATAGTAACAACCTCTAGAAAATTGAACGGGTAATACCGTATGAGGGGCCAGGTATTTATCCAATGGAAATCCATCATAATTTGGCGCCGAGTGTTGTGCTAAATTTTCTGAATAAAACGGTTGATTTACAGTAATTTTCCCATCTTGACGATAAATAAGATTAGGAACTTTACGGAAATCTTTTTTGCCCTCAAGTTGATTAATTAATTCTAAAAAGGCTGTTTCGCCTTCAAAGACAATAAAGTCGTCCGTCACTTCAAAGAGTCGTTCACAACGACGCAAATTATCAACCAACCTAGTAAAAATACTCCCGCCAACTGTGACATGTATATCTGGATTCGCCTCCTTAATGAGTCGACACAAGGTCAATCCAGGAATGATTTGTGAAGTCGCCGTAATTGAGACACCAATTAGTCCAGGACCATCCTCCATAATCGAAGGCAAAAAGTAGTTTCGATACAAGTCTATGTAAGGGTTTTGCGTTTCATCACGAATCGCTTTCATAATATCTCGCGATGAATATATGGAGTAAGACAATTGATTATCAACAACGGTGATTCGAGTTGGGAAATATAGCGATGAGACCACTTCAAGCCATCGATCAATTAAGAAAAGACATTCACGGTAACGATCAAGATCAAAAAACTCTTGGCCTCGCAAAGAATCCTTGGCCGGTTCAATTTGATCAATGAGATAAGGGAAACGGTCCAACGCTTCTAGGACTCTTGCATAATGCTCTCGACTTCCAGGACCCTCATCACCACTCATCGAATGCTCTAATTGTTTTCCGAGATCTATTAGTTTTTGATACAATTCCAACCCATACGTCTTTGTCAGAATGGTATCGAGAATTTCAATATTCAGGTCTCGCTGCGACTTATCAGAGATACCGGCTTGATCTAAAAATGCAGTCAAACATGGAAGACTTAAGTACGGTTGAGAGGGATGCCAACTTGGAGGGAAAAGTAGAGAAACTTTCACGATATTTTCTCCAGATCAATACTCATGAGTTGTGAATTCTTTTCAATAGATAAAGACTTACACCCAATTTTCTTATACATGTCACACAAGCATGATTGCAACTATTGGCTTAGCGCAGTTCCCTGGGTAACTAGAGAGCCCAATGCCCTACCCTACCACGAGAGCAATGAGAAAGGTAAATGATAAAAAATATATACAACTAAAGTAAATTATTTACGCAGCGCATAGTTTTTACTACGTCTAAGGTTTAGATGAATTTTTTAAAACTGAAAAAATTTATTATAGCGAATCCAATTAATTTCCAATTAAATATTCGAGGATGAACCGCGTAATAGTACCCCCTCAAACATCGGATGCTATTTAAAACGGCTAAAACTCTATATGCAGGATGAAAAAAACCTCAGGCAACCCACACCACCGTGCAAGTCACCTGAGGTCTATTTCTAAGGCACACTAATATTCTTTAGTCTTACTACACGTAAGACCTCATGAATACGAAAAAGGCTTTATGGCATCTTGGCCGTAAACCAAGTGGAAATGCCCTTCATGCCATTTCGTTCGACATTCGAGCCATCCCACACCGCAAAGGCGATGGGTAAACTCGACCCGGCTTTGAACTGCACATCGTTCGGGTCATTCGTCGTCA
>BQIU01000069.1 GCA_021603905.1 Nitrospirales bacterium | reverse complement strand
GAGCAAAATCAAAAACTTATCAATGAACTCTCTGAAATATCAAAAGAAAATGCTTTTTTTCGCGAACAACTCTCTTTAGAACGCAATAGACTGAAAAAAATACTCGATAAAGCAGGAGGAAAACATCGACCAGCAGAGGATCTAGGTGAAGACGATTTCTGTCTCAATTAATGTGCAAGCCATTCATTGTTCTTGAAGGAAGCAAAAGAACGACATTAGGGAAAAGGGAGTCTTCGAGTCTCTTCATGATGATCATGCACGTTTGAACCTTTCGGCAAGACTGGACAATGACACCTCACAGAAAAAAATCCTCGTACTTCAATCTTAACGAAAAAAGATCGAACGACTAGTTCACCTTATCTATTTTTCTCTGCGTTCTTGACACTTTGAACGAGAAATCTTTGCCTAGAATTCACCAATTCTTTGTAAGCCTTCACAATAATGATCCCCGCAGCAAGCTCTCGGGGTATTCAGAGGAATTCTGATCACATTGAGACACCACGGTTTCTCAAACTCTTCCCTTTTTTCGAAAACCACGAGGCAAGCCACGGGGAATAGATTTCAAAGTTATTATTATGTCGTGTTTGGTCTTAACCTGGACATGCAACAACTTACGTTCTCATAGCAATGCACTTGCAGTACAAGGAGACATAGAGCCATAATAATAGTTGTCTTCATCGGTAAACTTCTGCATCCGTTAGACGTCCGTGTAGGATCACTCATGGACTCACTTCATCCCCATCTTTCACATTGACGAGGAGGCTTATCATGAGTCTTGCAACTCCAGAACTTCGCATTGACGATCGCGTGAATGACTTTGTGACTCGTCCTAGCAAACTTCTGATCGATGGTCACTGGGTCGAAGCCGATTCTGGCAAAACTTTCCCGACGTTCAATCCGGCAACCGGTGAAATCCTGGCTCAAGTGGCGGAAGGAGAAAACACCGACATCGACAAAGCTGTACAAGCAGCTCGTGCAGCTTTTGACCAGGGACCGTGGCGTCGGATCACCACATCAGAACGTGGAAAACTGATTTGGAAACTCGCAGACCTTTTAGAGTCCCACTTAGAAGAATTTTCTCAGCTCGAAACGTTAGACAATGGCAAACCCTTGACGGTCGCACGTGTAGCTGACGTTCCCTTAGCCATTGACTTGTTTCGATATATGGCAGGATGGACGACCAAATTGGAAGGTACCACTATCCCCATCTCAGTCCCATTTACTCCTGGGGCGCAATACCATGCCTATACCCTCCGTGAACCCGTTGGCGTCGTCGGACAAATTATTCCATGGAATTTCCCGTTGCTCATGGCAGCTTGGAAACTTGGTCCTGCGCTCGCTGCAGGCTGCACAATTGTTCTCAAACCTGCCGAGCAAACCCCTCTCTCGGCGCTTCGCCTTGGCGAATTGATTTGTGAAGCCGGCTTTCCAGATGGCGTGGTGAATATTGTCACCGGCTATGGAGAAACCGCAGGTGCCGCTCTAGCCGCTCATCCTCAGGTTGATAAAGTTGCCTTTACCGGTTCGACAGAAGTTGGGAAAATGATTCTCAATGCTGCATCGCATGACTTAAAAAAAGTGTCACTGGAGCTCGGAGGAAAATCACCGAACATTGTTTGTCATGACGCCGATCTTGATATCAGCATTCCTGGCGTGGCCAGTGGTATATTTTTCAATCACGGACAATGTTGTTGTGCCGGGTCACGATTGTTTATTGAAAAAGATATTTTTGATGTTGTCGTCGAAGGCGTCGCAGAACAGGCAAAAAATATTCACATTGGACCGGGCCTTGATCCAACGACGGATATGGGGCCACTCGTTTCTGATGAACAACAACAACGAGTGCTCGAGTATTTAGCAGCAGGACTTTCAGAGGGCGCCGAAACCGTCGTTGGCGGGAATAAAGTCGGCGGACAAGGATATTTCGTGGAGCCCACCGTATTGGTCAATACGAAACCCAACATGAAGGTGATCAAAGAAGAAATTTTTGGTCCTGTCGTCTGCGCAATCCCCTTTCAGGACATTGAAGAAGTGATCCCTGCGGCGAACGACAGCATTTATGGATTAGCATCTGCGGTTTGGACTAAAGATATTAGCAAAGCGCATAGAATTGCAGCTGAACTTCGAGCTGGAACCGTCTGGATTAATTGCTACAACATCTTCGATGCCGCGCTTCCATTTGGAGGATACAAACAATCAGGTTGGGGGCGGGAAATGGGACATGCGGCATTAGAGTTGTACACCGAAGTCAAATCCGTCTGTGCCAAACTATCGTAAGGGTTTCATGGTCACGGCGCAGACCGAGGACAATGATCGGTCTGCGCTCGTGAGCCAAAACCTGGACGTTTTCACCGCTCACGGTATCGGCAATCGGACAAGGACTTCACTTCACGAAGCTGTTGGTGGCAATTCTTGAGATTCACGGGAAGATGAACTTTCTATCTGCTTCTGCAATCTGGCACGCCGCGCGTGTTCAAGATCTATCACAATCCCTCGTGGTTCCTTTTGTAAGAGACGTCTCCAACAACGACGACATAAATCATGGTCTTTCATACTCACAGCACGTCCCAATTTACTTGAATGAGGATTTCGTCTTGGAGACACCAAAATTTTCACTTCGCTCCCGCATTGCGCACATTGCATAAGACCTGGATTTTGAACTTTTGAGGGTTTCCCGGATCGAATAAACACACTACCCCGTTGTTTTTGATGTTTTGATGCCCACCACTCTTCTGTCATCATTTCACTCTCTTTCATACCAATCGGTAAGAGCCGTTTCATGAACCACCTCGCAAAGAACATATAAATACGTAAAGACTCCATGCTTCTTATGACTTGAGCAAAGGATATGCCGAAGAAACCGTAAAACAGTCAAAAACGAGGGTTTTGAGATTCCTTCTCACTTTCAGTAGGTTGCGCAGGAGTTCGTCACAAGGTGAGTCTGCTCACGAGAAATCACGCATTCATGAGTTATGGCGTTTTTTGACAGCCGTTGTGACTCATGACACCTGAAACTGAAAAAAAGAGGGCAGAAAAAATTGATGAAGAAAATCAATCGAAGCGGCGTGAATTACTGAGGCTATTGAATGGCAAACTGATAGATGATGCCGGCATCAAGCTCAAGACCTATTCCACCAAACGGTGCCCCGACCACAAGACGATTTCCATAGGAAAAGAGTGTTTCACCAAACACATCACTGGCTCCGGTCGATGGAAGAGGATCATGAAGAGTGTGAAGAAGCTTCCCGGTGCCCTGATCAAAGACGTATACAACGCCACCTTCAACTTTCCCTGACTCAAGAATTCGGTCACCTGGAGCGGCGACCACTAAAAAGTCATCAAGAAGTGCGACTGATTTTCCAAAACGTGCGCGTTCCGTTGGATTAGGATTTTTTAAGATACGTAATAACTTTCCGGACTGCCTATCAAAAAGATACGCCAAGCCTTCTTCACGGTAGCGATCATGAAAACCAAGGGCTCCGATTAACACCACTCGATCATTTGCGGCCAATGCCCATCCAAACATTAAGGAACCAGAAGGGTTGGGCGGATTAAAGGTACGTACCAGGTTTCCGGTTTCCGCATCATAGAGATACACCACTCCGGCCTCGTGCTGATCAACATGTCCAAAGGGCGCACTGACAAATATGGACGGACCAACCAACGCCACAGCATGTCCAAACTGCGTCGGCTGTTTCACGCCATCGGTTCTCGGATGAAATGTTTGCTGTAGTACACCCGTTCCTTCATGAAACAGGTAGGCCGCACCGGTGCGAAACCTGGTTGAGGTACTCGCTTGAGGATCACCCACCAATATTCGGTTGCCTTGAACAGCTAAGGCATGACCAAACACCCCGCTTGTCGGGTGCGGATTATCTAACGTGAGCCGCAATGCTGCCATCCTTCGGTCAAAGATGTAGACCGCTCCGGTATGCGTCCTTACGGCATCTCGCCCATGCGGGGCTCCGATAATGACACTCTGCCCGGTAAGGGCCACAGCTTGGCCAAATAAGGCCCCTGGCGTCATAGTCGGAATCGAATAGGTCTGAATTAAATTTCTCTGAGTATTAAAGAGATACGACTGACCGGTGTCATGGCCTGCCACGTTCGCATACGGGGCGCCCACTAATACCTGCCCACTGGACTCCATCACCGACATACCAAATCCATCGAGAAGCCGTGGAGAAGGGTGATGAACAGTGGCAAAAGGTTGCCTCAAGCTCACATCTGGATTGATGGTCTCAGTCTGTCCCGACGACCACAAGCCGAGAACAAATCCAAATGTCGAAATAATTGTAAAGCAAAGACGACTCATGAACTTCATCAGAACATGAACATTGTGAGACTTGCAATACAGGGCAGGAAACAAAACAACCTAGAACAACAAAGAGAGCAGCATACAATTTGGTAGGACAGGTTAGGCAATTGTATAAAGACTCTGTCATATTAAAAATTATCTGTCAGACCCATCGCCTCAGAATGAGACAGATATTTGTTTTATCAGAATCGAATGCCACAACAAGTGACTCCATCTACAGAGATTCCATGCTCACAAGGACTTACTCTGACTAGAGCGGGTTCAAGACTACGTTTCTTCAGGAAACGAACCAAGGTACAATGGCCTGGAGGCCACTTGGCAAGATATCTAATCCACCTATAAACTGTGGGGTCATCAGACATGCTCGTGATGATCCGACAACGTACAGCTGTGGCAAACTGCAGCACGCCCACCATCCTGATTAGAAGGACAAGACATGTCGTCTCAAGATCAGCATAAAGGTTTGGCAATAGTAACAGGCGCCTCTCGAGGAATCGGTGCGGAATACGCTCAACGACTGGCTAGCCGTGGCTACCCACTCTTACTGGTCGGAAGAGATAAAACTCGGTTACAACAAGTCAGCGAACATATTTCACGTGATCATCACGTGAAGGTCATCATTGAATGCTTGGACCTTTCAATAGTAGGAGCTGCACATCAACTCTTTGCTCTGGCCCAAAAAAGCAAAACACCTGTTGACATCCTGATCAACAATGCAGGGTTTGGCATGTATGGGACATTTTCCGACATGCCGATGACGCGAATTCGAGAAATGCTTCAACTGCATATCACTACTGTCGTAGAAAGTACCCGACTCTTTTTACCTACCATGATAGAACGCCGGTCAGGAGCAATTATCAATGTTGCATCCGTGGCTGGATTCCTTCCCATTCCCTATATGGCTGAATATGCGGCCACCAAAGCCTTTCTCATTTCTTTTTCCGAAGCACTTGCTGAAGAAGTACGAGAATCAGGAGTCACCATTCAAACGTGTTGCCCAGGGTCTACTGAGACAAACTTTCACAACACTGCAGGGTACCGTCCAACCAACCCATTAGGATCCCAAACGGCTCAAGAAGTTGTGCAGGCATCTCTCACAGGGCTCGACAAACACCGTTCCCGCATTACGGTTGGATGGCAAGGTTGGCTATCCGATAGATTCTTGCGGTTTCTCCCTCGCACGCTCTTAATTCAAATGGTTGGGAAACAAGTGAAACCACGAACACGAGATTGACACACCTTACCCTGCCACACTGACCGACGCACCACACACTGAAGGCATTTCAATACAAAATACTTAACAGCTCTGTTATGCCCAATCCCCTTTTGTACGCCTAAGTATGGATTCGTCGTCATGGCCACACCATACCGAAATAGGCACTGCAGCCAAGTATCACTGAACAGACAAATCACCTGATCACGGTCTAAAAGTAAAATCTGAGAGGTTACTGCCTATTGTTTGCCGTTCTTCTCCATTGTGCATATCGTCCATTCAGTCAATAGATCCCACAAACTAAAGACAATCAATCTTCAACGGAGAATAACCGATCATGTATAGGAATAGGAGCAATTTCAGGCAAAGACCCAAAAATTTACGTATTAAATCTTAGGGTTGATTTATCGCTAAACACAATTGAGAAGGACATGCTGCAACCAATGCAACGTCGAGGCAATCGATCGTGACGTATGTAAAATTTTTCTGTATCACGGGACTCTTCTATCTTCTGACAGGATGTATCTTGACCCCGACTGTGCTGACTACGACAGAAATCAACACACGGGTTGACCGTGACCTTCAACAACTGACCAGCAATCAGGCACCGGTCCTCGCGCCGATTGATCTTTATGAGGCGATGGCTCGTGCACTGAAATACAACCTCGAAGCCAAAGTGGAAGTGATGAAGACCATGCTGGCGCATCAAAATCTTGATCTGGCGCATTACGACCTTCTTCCAAAACTTGTGGCCAATGCCGGCTATGATGGAAGAAATAATTTCAGCGGCGCGCGCAGCCGGTCATTGCTCAGCGGACAAACGTCATTAGAACCCTCAACGTCCTCAGATAAAAACCTGTTCAGCACAGACCTATCATTGAGCTGGGATGTCCTTGACTTTGGGCTGTCATATGTTCGCGCGCAACAGGCAGCCGATGACGTGTTAATAGCGGAAGAAGAAAAACGTCGAGTCGCCCATCGAGTCATCCAAGAAGTTCGTAAGGCCTACTGGCGTGCGGTGAGTGCCGACCGTATGTTAGGCCCATTGGCCCATCTTGATGATTGGGTGACCAAAGCGCTCAAGAATGCGCGAGCCATCCATCAACGTCACTTAGATTCGCCTCTTGCCTCACTCCAGTATCAACGAGAGTTGATGACCACACACAACGAAATTCAAAAGCTGCATCATCAACTGTCTTTGGCCAAAATTGAGTTAGCCACACTCATGAATCTTCCACCGGGAGAAACCTATGAACTCGTGCTTCCCGAGCATCCTGGCACCATACCGGACATGACGATTGCCCTGGAAACGTTAGAACGGCAGGCCTTGGAAAATCGCCCCGAACTGAGAACCATCGATTATCGTAAACGCATACAGGCCAAAGAAACGAAAGCGGCCATATTGGAAATGTTGCCAAATCTCAATCTGCAATTCGGACCAAACTACAACAGCAACTCATTTCTATTTAACAATCATTGGCTGACGTACGGGGCCAAGGTTAGTTGGAATCTTCTAAACTTGTTTAGACAACCCGCCCACTTCAAAAGGCTCGAGGCTCAAAAAGACGTTCTAGACGCGCAAAGCGTCGCCTTAACCATGGCGGTCATGACTCAAGTACATGTCAGTGTGGCTCAGTTGACAGCCGCACGACTGGAAGTACGCAACACCAAACGCTATCACGAGACACAAAAGAAAATTAGTGAACAGGTGCAAACGTATTGGGTCACCAACCGCTTAAGCGAACAGACCGTGATTCGAGAAAGACTCAACAACCTTCTGGCAGAAATTCGCCACAATGTAGCCATGGCCGATCTCGAAGCGGCCTACGCTAATCTTTTGGGAGCTGTCGGCGAAGACCCCGTCCCGATCGTGACACCTGATGCCAATATGACCGCGTTAGCCAACGCCTTACGAACGCGATGGAACGTGTTTGTCGAAACTGATGGAACCGACGAACGCACAGCAGAACGGTCATGAATCTTCAAATGAAACACCATATTCAACTCATCGCATATGTGGGCGTACTCGGAATCAGTCTCCTGATCGTCACGCCAAAAGTGTCCGACGCGAAGAGTGCACCGCCATCACAAACTCACACCTCGGAGTTAGATACCATTCGAGGAATCATTCGACCTGCCGTCAGTGCGACCATTTCAAGTGAAATCCAGGCGCGAATCAGTCACCTGCCTTTCAGAGACGGTCAACGCTTTCGTAAAGGGCAGATACTGGTCCAGTTTGATTGCTCAAAGTACAAAGCCGAACTCCATGCCGCGCGAGCGGAATATGAAGCCCGGCTGAAAACGTTGGAAAATAATTTGGAACTATCCAAACTCAATGCGATTGGCCGATTAGAAGTTGATATTTCCAAAATTGACGTCAAAAAATCCATCGCTGCCATCTACCTCTCAAAGATCAACACTAAGCACTGCCGGATTCGAGCTCCATTTTCTGGAAGAGTCGTCAAAACACTGGTGAATCAATATGAAAGCGTCAATCCGTATGATGAACTCCTCAGTATCCTGGACGATCGTCTCTTCGAGATTGAACTCATTCTTCCATCATCTTCACTGCGTTGGTTGAAAAAGGGCATGCCTTTTCAATTTACCGTTGACGAAACCAATGAAACGTTCAAAGCACATGTCACTGAACTCGGAGCCAGCATTGACCCGGTCAGTCAGACCATTCGTGTGACAAGCGAATTCACCAACACACAAAGATCCGTCTTATCCGGGATGAGCGGCAGCGCCAGTTTCCCTGACAACCCAGGAAACCTCGAAAAATCCCAAGAAAACAAAAGCCAAACAAAATATCAGAGACTCATGAAACAAAAAAATCGAATCAAATCTCTCTCGACCATAAAAAAGTAATACGTATCGGCATGACTCATCAACCATGCGAGAACGCGATCATTGTGACACCATCAACATGAAACCTGAGTTCAAAAGCTGCGTCACCGAGAAGCGTCCTGAACAGACGACCCCTGCGTCTACTCAATCGACCACCATGCCTGAGGATCATCCACAACAAAAGCCCCCACTTGAGCGTCAAACTGTCTTTACCTTACTGCAACTTGAACCTCAAGCTCGATCAGCGAAGAGCGTCAAAGAATTACAATTTCTCATCGTGAATGAAACTCGACGGCTTCTTCCTTATCGACAAGCGTTTTTATTCAAGGCAGGATCGAGTCCCTCGAAGCCCTGCCAACTTGAGGCCGCCTCGAGTGTACCCATTGTGCAACGCGATGCCCCGCTCACCCGGTGGCTCGAACGGGCCCTACACACGTTCCGACAGAAGAATGACTATCGAAAAACACAACGTGTTACCGCAGCCGAGTGTCCATCAGACATGAAATCCGAATGGAAAGAATTTTCCTTTCCACATGTATTGTGGTGCCCCTTGATCTTGCCGGACCATACATGGCTTGGAGGCCTGTGGCTGGGGAAAGACGTTCCATGGCAAGAGAACGAAGCCACAGTGGCTCAACGATTGTCTGATACGTATGCCCACGCCTGGGGAGCCTTACTCGGCAAAAAATCGCTCGTCACAAATAGAAAACTTTCTTCAAAATGGCTCTGGCTTGCGCTCATAGCTAGTCTCCTTGCTCTGGCACTCCCCGTTCATATGTCCGCATTGGCGCCAGTCGAAATTGTGGCCAAGGATCCAGCCATCGTCAGTGCGCCAATGGAAGGGATGATTGACGAAATCTTTGTGCCTCCCAATTCGCCAGTTACCCAAGGTCAAACTATTTTCACCTACGAAGACACCACCCTACGCAACCAATATGTGGTGGCGGACCAAAATCTCTCGAAAGCCATCGTGGAATATCGAAAAGCCACACAGCAAGCCTTGTCAGAAGTGGAACAGGAAGCGCAGGTCTCGTTACTCAAAGCCGACGTGCAGCTGCGGGACAGCGAACGCGAGTATGCCCTGGAACGACTCAATCAAATTGAGGTTCGAGCCACGCAAACCGGTTTGCTCATATACTCAGATCCATCCGACTGGATCGGCCGTCCCATCAAAGCCGGAGAACGCATCATGGAAATTGCAAATCCTGAACATATTGCATTACGAATCGATCTTCCCGTTGAAGACGCCATTGTCCTCAAAGAACACGCCGCGATTGACGTCTTTCTGGATGCAAAACCCCTGGACACGTTGACCGCCACGCTTACCCGTACCAGCTATCAAGCCGTGCCTTTACCGGAACACACCCTGGCCTATCGAGTCACAGGAACCTTGCAGCAGACCCCTCCAGATATTCGAATTGGGTGGCGGGGCACCGCAAAAATCTATGGCGACAAAACCACCGTCTTTTTTCTGTTATTCCGTCGCCCTCTCTCGACCATCCGACAAGTTTTGGGCTTCTAATGCAGCAGAACCATCCGCACACGATCCCCCTACCTCCGCTACGAGACGATGTCCAGGTAGTCAAAGGCATGCCCACACTCCAGGGAGAATCCACCTGGACGATGATCGATCCGATCAGAAATACCTACTTTCAAATTGGATGGGGTGCGTACCAAATGCTGTCTCGATGGAGCGTGGGAACGGCTGAGAAACTCGTGAAGACAGTTGCAGCCGAAACAACCTATCTGGCGAATCAAGAAGAAGTTACAGCCTTCATCGCGTTTCTCTACGACAACCATTTAACACAACTGCCTCTAGACGGTGGAAGCGCATCATTTGTCGCACAGGCTGAAGCCGGCAAACAGCATTGGCTCAAAGCCCTCATGCACCATTACCTTTTTTTTAAAATTCCGTTAGTACGGCCGGATCGTCTACTCCAATCCACCTTGCCCTATATCGCTCCTTTCATGACCAAATCTTTTGCGATCATCATCCTTGCCATCGGGCTTCTCGGCATCTATCTCGTCAGTCGTCAATGGGAGACGTTCACGAACACATTTCTCTACCTCTTCACATGGGAAGGAATGGCCGCATTTGGCCTCGCACTCTGCGGCATAAAATTGTTGCATGAATTCGGACATGCCTATACCACGACACGATATGGATGTCGGGTCCATACGATGGGAGTCGCCTTTTTAGTGCTGTTTCCGGTGTTGTACACCGACACCACAGATACGTGGCGCCTGACCTCTCGCCGCCAACGGCTGTTCATTGGAGCGGCTGGAATCATCACGGAACTCGGAATTGCTCTCTGCGCGACCTTTCTCTGGAATTTCTTGCCAGATGGCATGATTCGAAGCATGGCCTTTGTTTTAGCCACCACAAGCTGGATGATGTCACTCACCATCAACCTCAATCCGCTATTACGGTTTGACGGCTACTATCTGCTTTCTGACTTTCTCGGCATCCCCAATCTTCAGCAACGCGCGTTTGCCTTCGGTCGCTGGAAACTCCGAGAAGTACTGTTAGGCCTTAGCATCGCGCCTCCCGAACACACAACGTCACGAATTCGCCAAATCCTGATCATCTATGCCTGGAGTGTCTGGGTGTTTAGATTCTTTCTGTTTCTGGGGATCGCCGTGCTGGTCTATTATTTTTTCTTTAAGCTCTTGGGCATCATCTTGTTTGCACTCGAAATTGTGTGGTTCATCCTGCTGCCAATCGTTCACGAAATTCACGTATGGTGGAAACTGAGAACACACGCACGACGACAGTATCGAGCCTGGATATCGGCAGCCCTACTGCCACTCATGGTGATCGCCATGTGCATTCCCTGGCAAACGCGAGTCTCCATTCCAGCCATACGTCATACGAAACTCCATACGACCATTTTTCCCCCGGCCTCAGCCCAAGTGATTGAAACCAATATCCAGAACGGACAAACCGTCGTCAAAGGGGATGTCCTTGCCCTGTTAGACTCTCCTGACATTCAACAACAGCTCCGTCACACGCACATTCGCATCGACGCGTTAACCCTTCAACTGCGAACACGGACAAAAAACCCGAAAGGCCTGGCCGATACGCACGTTCTCAATGAAGCACTCAACACCGAACGATCCAAATATCAGGGACTGCTGGAGATGCAGGACAATCTCGCACTCAAAGCCCCATTTTCTGGAATAGTTGTCGATGTCCAGAGTTCACTGCACCCTGAACGATGGATCAATGAACAATTGCCGCTCGCAAGAATTATTCAACCGGACAATCTTGAACTAGTAGCCATGACTCCTGAAACGGAACTCTCTCGTCTGCAAGTTGGCCAACCCGCGACGTTCATTCCCGATGATCCGTCGCGACCCATCGAGCAGGCGAATATTACCGACATTCGTCACGTCGATGAAGCCACATTAGCCATTCCCTACCTCGCCTCCGTCTTTGGCGGCAGCATTCCGGTGCGAGAAGATGCAGACGGCAACCTTCTTCCCGAAACCGCCATGTACCGTGTGACCCTGACACTTCAGGGTGATAAATTTTTCGACAACCAAGTCATCAAAGGAATCGTTCATATTCAAGGAAATCCACGAAGTCTTCTCGAACGAATTCGAAATTTTGTCATGTCTGTTCTTATCCGGGAAATGGGATTCTAGAAGAAAAAAACGTTGCTCGTTGCTCGTTGCTCGTGTCTGGTTCTGTTTTCGATTTTTCGCTATTCCTCGCTTGTGCCTCATCATGCGTGAAGCGTCATTCGTAAAGCGTATCGCACTCAAGAAAAACTGAAAGGCTCTTCAGACGAAATACGAACGACGAGCAACGATTCACGAGCACTGCCACTTCCTGATCGTTGCCAACCATTATGTCCTGTTCATTGGCAAAGATCCTACTTGCGGGTTAAGTAACCGTTTGAATGCATTGATGTTTCTCAGAATTTTTCGTCAACTTAATGGCCAGAATACCGAAAAGATAAGAGGAAGATTTTGCCTTGTTGGTGAGGGAGAAGCGTATCGCAGGAGACTCAATGATCACCGGTTCCCAGAAAAAACCCAAACGTTCGCCGAGCAAAAATCCCGAGGCTCAGTCGGTTCTTCGAACTTCCAGAACGAAGCGCGGAACACAACATGTTCAGCGAATCATCCCACGGAAGACTGAGCAGGACCAAACCCACGTTAACATTCACGAACAACGGGAACACGGAACACTGAAAGAATCGTTGCTGGTCTTAGAACCACGGATCATGTTTGATGGGGCCGCATTGGTAACCGGAACCGAAGTCACCAACGATCAACTTACCCAACAAGAAACCGATGCAACAGCCTCCCCTGAAAGCAAAGTCCAAGATACCTCATCCAGCAAGAATCCCAAAGACACATTATTCGAGTCACTAACGACCTTAGACACTCCATCGGATCGTCGAGAGATTGTCTTCATTGATACAGCCGTCGACGATTACCGAGCACTCATGGCGGGGATTGACGTCAATGCGGAAGTCGTCTTACTCGATACGACGCGCGATGGGATTGAGCAGATCGCAGAAATTCTTAAAGGACGCGGTGGGTTCAATGCGATTCACATCGTGTCGCATGGCGACAAAGCTCAATTGCAGTTAGGAACCAGTACACTGACCGTCGACTCCATGAATGCGGAATATGCTGATGAATTAGCGATTATCGGCCAAGCCTTCACCGACAATGCTGACCTTTTGATCTATGGCTGCAATTTTGGAGAAGGCCAAGCGGGACAAACTGCAGCCGCGCGGTTAGCCCAACTGACGGGTGCTGACATTGCCGCATCAAGTAACCTCACCGGAAATGCCGCCCTCGGAGGTGACTGGGACCTGGAAGTCGAAACCGGCAAGATCGAGACTGTCGTAGCCTTTAGTACGCAAGTTCAACAGGTATGGTCTGGTATTTTGGCTGACGGCGACACCACCGTATCTTTTCAAGAAGGCGTGGATGGGTATGCCAGTACCCAAGATACGCACCTCGATGAAAGCACGCCGACCACATCGTATGGCAATCAAACGACGGTTGAAGTCGATCTGAGCAACAGCAGTGACGGGGAAGAACATGCGTTGATCAGATTTGACAATTTATTCGGTTCAGGAACGGGTCAAATCCCACTAGGGGCGACCATTATTTCAGTCACTCTTGCGTTAGATGGCACTGACCCATCTTCCTCCGCAGCAACGATCAGTTTACACCGAATGTTGACGACCTGGAATGAAAGTTCAACCTGGAACTCAATGACCAGTGGGATCTCAACCAATGATGTGGAGGCATCCTCAACTGCGGATGCCACCATCTACAATCCAGAAACCATTGAAAGCAAAGTGCTCACAGGCCTCGAAAGCACGGTGCAAGCCTGGTCCGATGGCGACACCAATTATGGCTGGGTGATAAAAAGCGACCATGGGGATGGATGGGTCTTCAGTTCATCAGAGAACGGCACTGCCAGCCTTCGCCCGAAACTCACGGTGGAATACCGCACATCTGGTGGGGATACCTCCACAGGCCTGACCGGCCATTGGACCTTTGATGCGAATGCCAATGATTCCAGCGGCAATAGTTACAACGGTACGCTGACCAACGGTGCGTCGGTCGACACCACTGACCTCACCGACAAAGTCGGTGCCGGCAAGCTCTCTCTAGACGGGTCTAACGACTATGTAGATCTTTCTAGCCACGTTGGTAATTTTAGTAGTTTAACGGAAGGAACCATTTCGGCATGGGTCAAAACCACCGATTCCGGAACAAATACCATTTTCGATATCTCAGATACAAACGACACGGACAGTTACATTAACTTAGCCATTCAGGCCGGCAATCTAGAATTTGATATTGAAGAAAATGGGACGGATCAGCTTGATGTGAATACCAATAATATTTCAGTTAACGATGGATCGTGGCACCATGTGGCCGTGACTGTGAGTACATCCGGGAATGCCTTGTACGTGGATGGAGCAAAGATTACGGATCTCACGTACGAGCAAGGGTCAAGTTCAACGCAGAATTTTTTTAATGACGTGTCTGGCCTTGATGCGATGGGCATTGGACGCAACGAAAATTCTGGCGGAGGACGCTGGAATTTTAACGGACTCATCGATGACGTCCGCGTGTATAACACGGCCTTGTCGGTGACTGATATGGCGGCGTTGGCCGCCGAAGCCCCCGTGGCATACAACGATACCGCGACGACAACCAAGAACACGGCCGTCAATATCGATCTCACAACAAACGATACTGATCTAGACAGCGAAACGATTTCGGTCCTTGATGTCGGCAATCCCACCAACGGCACGGTGGTCAATAACGACGACGGCACCGTCACCTATACACCCACCGGTGGCTATACCGGCACCGACAGCTTTACCTATCTCGCGGCTGACCTGGATGACACTACGAGTTATTGGCGCCTGGATGGCAACGGCACCGACGCCGTCGGCAGCAACGATGGAACCCTAACAGGCACGACCACGGTGACGGGCGTATACGGCGATGCCCTCAGCTTTGATGAAGTCGATGACAAAGTCGTCGTGTCAGACTTCGCCATCAATAACGAATTTTCCCTCTCTTTTAAGTTCAAAGTTGACGATAACTCTGGCTCAGATTATCAATACTTTTACAGCCACGGGTCGACGGCTTCCTCCAACAGCCTCAACATTTTTATCGGTGAAAGTGGCAGTGCAGAAGCTAATCTGCTCCGCACACGGTTACTTGATACAGACGACAGTGGTGATTCTTCGGCTCTAGAGTTTGATGTTGGCAATATCATAGGAGACGGCCAGTGGCATACCTACACCCTGACGGTCGCTTCAGGAGGAGGATCGAAAGTTTATTTGGATGGTATACTGAAAAATTCCGATTCCCGCGGAGGCGATTCCTTTAATCCCACGACCGACGTGTACTTTGGTATTCGTGAAGATCTCGATTCCAACCGGTTTTATGGGGGCTCACTCGACAGTGTCCAACTCTTCAACCGAGCCTTAAGCGCGGAAGAAGTCAATGATGCTCATACTGGCGGTAGCTCGTTAGCGACTGTCAACGTGCTCGTGAACGATCCGCCAGTCAATAGCGTGCCTGGTGCGCAGGTCGTGAATGAAGATACTGCCCTCGTTTTCAATAGTGCGAACAGCAACCTCATCTCAATTGCCGATGGCGATGCGGGAAGCAACCCACTTCGCGTCACGCTGACCGCCACCAACGGAACGATGACCCTCTCGCAAATCACGGGCCTGACGTTTACTACTGGGGACGGTACGGCCGACGCGACTATGGTCTTTGAGGGCACGCTCACGAATATCAATGCCGCGTTAGATGGCTTGAGTTTTCTTGGAGATCAAGATTTTAACGGGGCAGCCAATATTCAAATTACCACCGACGACCTCACGCTCACCGGTCTGAATGAAGATACCGATCTCGTGGGCTACTATACCTTCAACGCTACCGGCGATCTCGGCAACGATGACAGCACGGGCGGAGCGAACGATGGGACTGTGAATGGCGCAGTGACGAACAGCGATGCAACCCGCGGCAATGTCCTGAGTTTTGATGGAGTCGATGACTATGTGCAAATTACTGGACTCATGAGCAGCCCTGCTGATGTCACGTTAGCCGCGTGGGTGAATCTTGATGCTGTAGCCATTGAGGGGGCTGAGGTGCTTAGCATCGGAGACTATGTAGCCATCCGAGCTGATGATATAACGGACGCGATAAAAGGGTTCTTTTATGATGGGGCGTCATGGCATGAAATCCAAACAAATACCTTTATTGCCGGAACCGGATGGCATCATGTGGCCTATACCTTCGATGACACCAACAATATCCAAACACTCTACATCGATGGGGTTTCGGTAGCAACGGACAGCAGAACGGAGTCAATTTCCTACAGTGGTCTAGGCACCAATACCTTCCTCGGGCATCATGGCAATGGTTCGGGTGATTTTTATCTTGATGGCAAACTCGACGATGCTCGAATTTATGATCGAGCGTTAACAAGTACCGAAATTGCCAATCTCGCCTTCGAACCCATCTCGACTGATACGGATAATATTGCTATCACGGTCAACGCCACCAATGATACGTCCTCAGTCACCAATCTCTCTGGCGATACCTTGAACTACACTGAAGGCGATGGGGCGGTGATCATTGAGCAAGGTGACGATGTGGTGGTAACCGACGTCGACTCGACAGACTTCGACACCGGCAGCCTTACGGTCGCGTTTACCGCCGGCAGTGACTCCGACGAAGATGAATTGGCGATCCGTAACCAAGGCACCGGCGCCGGACAGATTGGCGTGAGCGGGTCGAACGTCACATATGAAGGCACCACCATCGGTACATTTACCGGAGGTACGAGCGGCGCGAATCTTGTCATCACGTTCAATAGCAATGCGGACCCTACCGCCACCACGGCATTGATAAAAAACATCACCTATGAAAACACCGATACCGATGCCCCAACGACCGGCGCACGAACGGTGCGATTCACGTTAAACGATGGAGACGGGGGAGCCACCATTCGTAACACAACAGTCAATGTGAGCGGTCAAAACGACGCCCCGGTCTTGACGCCCGCCACGCCAACCTTCACCACCATCAATGAAGACGACACCAGTAACAGCGGCGATCTCGTCTCTGCTCTCCTGGGGAGCTCCGTCACCGACGTCGATAGCGGCGCCGTCGAAGGCATGGCCATTACGAATCTCGCCAGCGGCAATGGTACCTGGCAGTACAACACCGGCAGCGGCTGGACTGATATCGGCACCGTATCCAATACCTCAGCCCTGTTGTTGCGAAGCACCGACTCCATACGCTTCGTGCCCGATACGCAGAACGCCACCACCGCTTCGGTCACCTATCGCGCCTGGGATCAGACCGCTGGCACAGCCGGCACCAAGGTGACCACCGCCTCCAATGGAGGCGCCACCGCCTTCTCCACCGCCACCGATACAGCCTCCATCACCGTCTCCGCGGTCATTGACGCGCCCGTCATCACCAACCTCGGCGGCGACACCTTAGCCTACACCGAAGGCGATGGCGCCAGTGTCATTGATCAGTCCACCAACGCCGCGGTCACCGATGTCGATAGCAGTGAGTTCGATACCGGCACCTTGACTGTCAGCTTCACGGCGGGCTCCGACAGTGCCGAAGATGTGCTGGCCATTCAGAACGTCGGCACCGGCGCCGGGCAAATTAGTGTGGCTGGCAGTGCCGTCAGTTATGAAGGCACCCAGATCGGCACCTTTACGGGCGGCACCAGTGGCGCCAATTTGGTCATCACCTTGAATGCCAACGCCGATGCCACCGCCGTCGGGGCCCTCGTCCAAACCATCACCTATGAGAATACCGATACCGATGCCCCGACCACTGGCTCGCGTACCGTGCGCTATGTGCTCACCGATGGCGATGGCGGCACCAGCCCCAACTACGACACCACAGTGACGGTCAGTGGCGACAACGACGTCCCGATTGCCGTTGACGATCCGGGTGACTTCAACTCGACAGTCACAACCCTCAACCCTTTGGGCTATTGGCGGCTTGGTGAAGGTGCCGGTGGGTCCGCCGCCGATGATGGCTCCCTGGGAAATAATGGAACCTATAATGGAGTTACATTGGGACAGCCTGGTGCCCTCACAGGAGACGCCAATACAGCTGTGGACTTTAATGGGTTTTCGGATTACATCGAGGTGGCTCATGATCCCGGCTATTTGCTTGATCAAGGATCGATTCAACTCTGGTTTAAGGCAGATACCATTGGGTTCGTCGAAACCTTGTTCTCTAAAGACTCAGAAGATTTCGATACGGGAGGCCACCTCGGTATTAATATGTTAGCGACTGGAGAAATTGAAGTTCGACTTCAAGATACCGTCAGCAACCATCTGGTGACATCCACAACCAAAGTGACAGCCGGCACCTGGCATCATGTAGTATTTACCTTTGGGGCCAGCGGCATGAATTTATACTTAGACGGAAGTGTTGAAGACAACAATGTCTATGCGGGAGGTCTTGGCAATACCTCCGGAGATGTTGGAAATTTTGAGCCGATTGTTATTGGGGCTAGTACTAGAGACAGTGGCGATACGGTCGCAACCCCTCTCTCCCGATATTTTGGCGGGTTGATAGACGAAGTGGCGATTTTTGGAACTCAACTCAATGCCTCATCGATCCAAAATTTATACGCCACAGGGGTGCAAGCCTATCCTGTGCTTGAAGATGGAGTGCTGAGCGTCAGTGCCAGTGAAGGCGTGTTGAACAATGACACCGATGCCGATGGGGATGGACTTACCGCATCTTTAGTAGCAGGGCCTTCCAATGCTTCCGCCTTTACTTTAAACGCTGATGGATCATTTACCTATACACCTGTAGCCAACTTTACGGGAACGGATACCTTTACTTACCAAGTCAGTGACGGCAATGGCGGAACCGACACCGCAACCGCGACAATTTCGGTCACCGCCGACAACGACGCGCCGGTCTTGACCCCCGCCACCCCTACGCTCACCCCCATTACCGAAGATGCCACCGGCAACAGCGGCGAGCTCATCTCCGCCATCGTCGGCGCCTCCATTACCGACGTCGATAGCGGCGCCGTCGAAGGCATCGCCATCACCAGCCTCAATAGCAGCAACGGCACCTGGCAGTATGACACCGGCGGCGGCTGGACCGCCGTCGGCGCCGTCACCAATGCCTCCGCCTTGCTCTTGCGCGCGACCGACTCCTTGCGCTTTGTCCCCGATGCCCAAAACAGCGATACCGCCTCCGTCACCTATCGCGCCTGGGATCAGACCGCCGGCGCGGCCGGCACCAACGTCGATGTCTCCACCAACGGCGGCACCACCGCCTTCTCCACCGCCACCGATACCGCCTCGCTTACCGTCACCGCTGTCAACGACGCGCCCGTGCTGGATAACACCGGCACGATGACCTTGACCACGATTGCCGAGGATGACACGAACTCCGCCGGCGATACCGTGGCCGCCATCATCTCGAGTGCCGGCGTCGATCGCCTCAACGATGTCGATACCGGCGCCGTCGAAGGCCTGGCCGTCATCGGCGTGGATAATACCAACGGCACCTGGCAGTACGATGCCGGCGCGGGCTGGACGGCCTTTGGCGCGGTGACCAATACCAACGCCGTGCTCTTAGATACCACCGCCTCCATCCGCTTCGTCCCCGATGCCTCCTATACCGGCACCGCCGGCGACATCACCTTCCGCGCCTGGGATACCACCACCGGCAGTGACGGCGACACCGGCGTCGATGTCTCTACCAACGGCGGCACCACCGCCTTCTCCACCGCCACCGAGACGGCCACCTTGACCGTCACCGCGGTCAACGACGCCCCGGTGCTCACCCCCGCCACCCCCACGCTCACCCCCATTACCGAAGATGCCACCGGCAACAGCGGCGAGCTCATCTCCGCCATCGTCGGCGCCTCCATTACCGACGTCGATAGCGGCGCCGTCGAAGGCGTCGCCATCACCAGCCTCAATAGCAGCAACGGCACCTGGCAGTATGACACTGGCGGCGGCTGGACCGCCGTCGGCGCCGTCACCAATACCTCCGCCTTGCTCTTGCGCGCGACCGACTCCTTGCGCTTTGTCCCCGATGCCCAAAACAGCGATACCGCCTCCGTCACCTATCGCGCCTGGGATCAGACCGCCGGCGCAGCCGGCACCAACGTCGATGTCTCCACCAACGGCGGCACCACCGCCTTCTCCACCGCCACCGATACCGCCTCGCTTACCGTCACCGCTGTCAACGACGCGCCTACTATCACAAGTGATGGGGGTGGAGCGATGGCGAATCTCAATGTTGTAGAGGGCAATACGACGGTCACCACGGTCACGACTACTGATATTGATCTACCGGCAGATACGTTGACCTACAGTCTCGTGGGTGGGGTCGACCAAGGACTCTTTAGTATTCATCCTAACAATGGCACCTTAACCTTTGATATCACTCCCTCCTTTGCAAACCCCGCCGATTCCAATCTGGACAATAGCTATGAAGTTCACGTCCAGGTCAGCGATGGGAAGGGAGGCACGGATATTCAAGCAATCATCATATCAGTTAACGATACGAATACGGCACCAATCATCACGAGTCATGGCGGCGGAGCCACAGCAAGTATCGATATCGCAGAGGAAGCGACCAGTGCCGTTACCACTGTTCAGGCAACCGATGTTGATCTTCCAGGAGATACCTTGACCTATAGTCTCGTGGGTGGAGCTGATGCTGATCGTTTTAGCATCAACAGCATTACCGGAGCCTTAACATTCAGGACGATCCCAGACTTCGAAAATTCTCTTGATGCCGACAACGATAATGTTTATCTGGTGCAGGTTCAAGTTAGTGATGGCAAGGGCGGAACCGACATGCAATCCTTACGCGTCTCGGTGACGAATATCATTGAGGCTCTTCCCCCCGTGCCAGAATCGCCCCCAAGCCCTGAGCCACCTACAGAGCCAGACTTCGATCCTGTCACCGAAGAAACTGATGATTCGATTACACAGCAACCCCCATTAACCTCTCTCGAAACACAGGCACCAGTTCCGGCCATGCACTTGACCGAGGTAACGTCAGACCGGTCGATTGATAAATCAGAAGACCCCGGTGAGTTCGAACCAGTTCTTTATACGCAACTGGATGATCTCCCCACCACATATTTGAGTGATCTCGCCTCGGTCAACCTCCTGACGTTCGAGGAAATCTCGCTAAACCAAAGACGCGCCGATGTGAGAGAGTCATCTCTGGCTGCCATGGCCATTAATCTGGATCAGCAATTAGATGAACTCGCTCAACATTTACAGGAGACGATCCAACACGATCGAACACGCGAGCAGATCGTGTCAGGGTTGACCACAGGGACCGGGGTCACCATTTCCGCCGGGTACATTGCATGGGTCTTGCGAGGCACCTCCTTGCTCACCAGCCTCTTTGCTTCACTTCCCGCCTGGGGCCACTTTGACCCCTTACCGGTCTTAACCGGGGGCTATACTGCCCGTCAGGCCGAACAGAAAAGCAATCAGACTGAAGCAGATCAAGAGAATCAAGAACATCAAGGAATTGACAAAATCTTCCGAGACTCTGAGTAAGACTCGTCAACATGCTTTTCATTCTGATCGTGCCCTATCATGCGGCTTCCTCCACTCATTGGCATCAGTATTGGTCTGGTCTCATTGACCATCACCACGATGTTGCTTGGCAATACATTCTTTCAGGTGGCTCCAGACGAGCGAGAGCAGACTTTTGCTTATCGTCGAACGCTCTCTGAAGCGCTCGCCATCCAATATTCCACCCTGGCAAGTTACCACGATTTTGAGACCATCGATATCGCCATGAACGAACTGGTCGAACGCACCCCTGATATCCTCTCTGCGGCCTTAGTCTCTGCAACTGGTGAAACCCTTGCTGCAACTTCGCATCATGAAAGTTTGTGGATTCCTCCAGAGAACAACGAGTCCACGCTCGATCAAGTCCAAATTCCGATTTTTCAAGGCTTGGCGAAATGGGGTGTTCTGCAAATTCGCTTTCACTCCTATTCAGCCTCTCAATCGACGGCATTCTTGCCATTGCCATGGGTTCGTTTCATCATCTTTGTTGCGCTCTTGGGATTCCTGGGATATTACTTTTTCATGAAACGCACCTTACGACATTTGGATCCCTCTTCCGTTATTCCCAAACGAGTAAAAGCTGCACTTGATAACTTAGAGGAAGGCGTCGTCATTTTGGATGCACGCGACCAGATCATCTTGGCAAATAAGGCCTTTCTTTCTCAGACAGGAAAAGACACTGCGGCGTTACTCGGATCCTCACTCACAGATCTGACATGGTTAACGACCGAAGAGACGCTTGCAGAAAAAACTCCATGGGAACTTGCACGCCTCCAAAATCGTCCGCAAACTGGAGTCCCGCGTGTTCTGTCAGCCTCACAGGGGAACCTCAGGAAATTGCTGATTAACTGCTCTCCGATCACCGACGATCATGGGAATGTGACAGGCATGCTCGTTTCGTTTAATGATGTGACGGAATTAGACCAGGCCAATGCCCAACTGGTGAGTGCCCTACACACCTTGCAAGAATCCCAATCTGAAGTGATGAAGAAAAACGAGGAACTCGAACGACTGGCGACACGTGACCCGCTCACTGGATGTTTCAATCGCCGTGCCTTTTTTGAGCAATTCGAGCAGGCGTTTGTATCGGCACGAGCCAATGGCACGACACTGAGTTGCATTATGACTGACATCGATCACTTTAAAGCGTTTAATGATCGATACGGCCATGCCCTTGGAGATCAAGTCATTCAAGTTGTGATCAAGACGATGAGCGAATGTATTCGACCAACTGACGTGATTGGTCGATACGGTGGAGAAGAGTTTTGTGTTATTTTGCCAGAGGCCGATCGTACGGTAGCCATGACGATCGCTGAACGCATGCGCCAAAAAGTTGAGCTGGAAAGTGGAGCAAAAATTCGAACCACCTCCGGTATTTGTATTACGTCCAGCTTCGGAGTGGCGTCGATCAGTTCCGACCTCGTCGATCCAGCGGAACTCGTTGATCACGCGGACAAAGCGTTATATGGGGCAAAGGAAGGTGGAAGAAACCAGGTAGGGTTTTGGAATCACCGTCAAGGCATTGCTGAGTTGCCCTATTCTCCAGTCGCTGTACCGTGAACTATAGCGAATCCAAAGATTGAAAGTAGGTATGCTAGGACACGATACATGCAAGTCCTCGCGTTTCTCACATACATTCGACATCGTCACTCAATAATCCAACCGTTCTTTGGATGACAGGTGTCCAAGTCCAGATGAGGCATATCAACTAACCCCGCGCGATGACTCACTTCAAATAGTCGGAAGTTATTTGAAACGGCTATCGTTCAAATTGGATGATTTCTATCCGTTAGGCGGAATGATCTATGGTTGGCGACATCATTTCAAGCATGAGCGTCAAGTCTTCTTGTGCACACGTGATCTGCTGATCAATCTCTGCATCTGTCAATAGCTGAAGTTCGGCTACCTGAATCGTCATCCATTGTCTCCAACATTCTCTCGGTAAATCCAAAAGCTGACATTCCATCACCACTCCGGCCATATGAAGAATTTCCAATTCCAATGTGCGTTCTGAGGCCTCTGACAGATTCATATGGTATCGAGTTGATAATTGATAGTTGATGGGAAGACGCCATTTCGCTAATAACCGAGCACCCACTTCCGCAGCATCAAAACCCATGTGCTCCTGCTCAAGAGCTGGACGGATGAGATCTTTGGCCTTTGCTTGCTTGAGAACTTCGGCAGCAAGATCAGGCATTTTGAGATACATCACCAAATGCCCGATATCACTCAGTAATCCTCCGACAAACAACCGTTCGCTATCAACGAGGTTACATGTTCTTGCCAATGTTCGGGCAAGTAGTCCACGTTCGACGCAGCATTTCCAAAATGTTTTCATATCCATAATCGCTGGGGAGATCTGAGAAAACGTGGTGGCTAATGAACTGGCGAGCACCAGATCATGAATAGGCTGCATTCCCAAAATACTGGCAGCACGCGAGACCGATTCG
>BQIU01000068.1 GCA_021603905.1 Nitrospirales bacterium | reverse complement strand
TAACTCTAGAGGAGCCCCCTGTGGATTCAATCCCATCAATACAGGAAATTGTTTTGCGATGATGATGACTCCAATGGAAGCCAGCAAACCGTGAATCGCCGCTTTCGGAAAAAGCTTTACAAGGATTCCTACGCGAAAAAGCCCGAGTATAATCTGGTATACGCCTGCCACAACCCCAACACCCAGCGCCAAACGATAGGCCTGAAAGTCCTTCGCCGGGTCCTCCCCGCCCGTAAAACCAAAATCCTGAACGCAACCCAATGCAATAACAATCAAGCCAGCTGCAGGTCCCTTAATCGTTAGTTCTGAATTGCTCAGAAAGGTGGCAACGAGACCGCCAATAATGGCAGTAAAGATGCCCGCCACCGCGGGATATCCTGAAGCCAGAGAAATTCCCAGACACAGCGGCAACGCAATAAGAAAAACTAAAAATCCAGAAAGGATATCGTTTTTGGCATGGGCTTTAAACCCGTCAAGATTCCCCTTGGGAATTTCAGTAGAATCGGATGACATACTCATGGATAGTGTTTCCTCTATCGGATGCTTTAAAACTAATCCGTAATGGTCATGCTTGATCTTCCCCTGGAAGATCGGACACATTATATAATAATTCGAAACGAGATGTTGAATGAAGTGAACACGCAGTCATCACAGTCGGGAACTTCAGCAGGAAACGGTTGCGTTGGTGGTGGAACATGACTGTAGTTGTGTGGTCGCTGGGCGAAGTTTAGGCTTAAGTGGGGTGTTGATTGAGCGGTGGAAGGACGAACTGGAAGCCTATAAGGCAGAAACTTACCCCAGACAAGGGAAACGGCTCATCGAGCAACAATCATTCAAGACCGCACGGAACCGTTAGGCGATCTTTGAGTAGGTTGAATACTTCTATGCCCGGCAGCGTCTCCATCAAACGCTCGGCTATTGCAGTCCCGAGGCGTCTGACTCTTAACTTGGTGTCTGTATTTTTAGGACGACCTTATCCATGATTTTATTCATTATCAAAAAATAGGACCTGATCCAGATAAGAAAAAGGAAATGAAAAACCTGAATTTAGTGGAGAAACGACGGTCCCTACCGGTGATGCACAAGATTATTGGGTTGGTTCGGGAGCATCGAGAAAGCCTGTAGGTCTTCGCATAGCGGTAGGAGAGTCTTTCACTATCAAAGCTCTCATAGCGGCCAGCTCTTTTCCTGTTTCGGCCAATTCATGAAACTCATATAACTAGACTTGACCCAAAAATTGACCCCAAAATTTGTGGCAGATGAGTTAATAGGCCGGACAGATTATTGAGCTGGTAGAGGTAGTCTGTTTATGATGAAATATCAGACATTTGGTAAAGATGGCAGATTTTTAATTACTATGACGTACAAAAATGGGGTCAGAAAGGCAATGCTTCCAATTATAGCTGATGCTCCAGTGAAAAAAAGCCCTATTCGAATTCCTCTTAAATAATTTGCAGAGTAATGGAACTTTTCAAATAATTCTTCATAATGATCTCTGACATACATTCTTGCTATTTCTTCCTTCTTTTCTGAAGGAGGATGTCCTTCTACGAAATACATTCCCTGAAGAATATCATCTATATCTATATCGTCCAAAGAAATGCCCCTCTTTGTTAACTCAACTGCAAGCCTCAGTCTTAGTTTATCAAGTCCTTCCCTCCAAGGAATCGAGCAGAGAAAAAGAGCATATCGCACAGAAGCATAGCCGAGAAAGCCCGCAATTAATGCATCCCTGAGGATTTCTGAGTATAACGTTGTTATTTTGACAAGTGCCTCAGAGGGGTTTGAAAGTTTTTCATTAAAGAAGGAAGCAATTAGGAAAATAGTATGGATTTGTTCTGAAGAGTCATTTGTTATAAATTTTATATGATAGATGAGGGCTCCCATACTTAATGAAAAGTAGAAGAGGGCAAGCGCTCCACGAAATATATCACCCCGATCAAAATGTGATTGTTTCATATAGTAACCCCATGGTTAGAAATATTGATAAGTCCAATAAGCTATCATTTATCATTTACTCAAAGCCACCAAGACGAAATGATTTAATAATCCCTTCTTCGCATGGGAAAAAGACTGAAGAATAGTGGTTAGGCTGGGTGATAAAAGGGTCAGGTTGCGTGTTTTATGATATAGTGCTGGAGTCGCTGAATAGTTTTAGCGAAAGCAGGGCCTTCATGACTACAATTTTTGCTAAGGTTATTTTCTAACGCAAGTAACTTGATCCCTTATTTTGTATTTTGGGTGACAGAAAAAGTTATGAGGAAACGAAAGGGGTTATCGTTTGACGAAATGCACAAGGTGGTCCATGATTTTATTCACTATCAAAAAATAGGACCTGATCCAGATAAGAAAAAGGGAATGAAAACCTGAATTTAGTGGAGAAACGACGGTCCCAACAAGTGATCGACAAGATTATTGGGTTGGTTCGGGAGCATCGAGAAAGCCTGTAGTTCTTCGCATAGCGGTAGGAGAGTCTATCACTATCAAAGCTCTCATAGTGGCCAGCTCTTTTCCTGTTTCGGCCAATTCATGAAACTCATATAACTAGACTTGACCCCAAAATTGAGTCTGAAAATACCGTGCAACGAACAATCCCACGATTCATCATGTGATAGATTGCACCTGGATGGATAATACGGAGAGGACGAGCCATACCTTAAGACCATGCAATAACAGACTTGACCTCATGTCCAAAGGAGACGTGCGTCCACTTGACAACGCCTGCTGATGGGTGCCTTATTTTATTTAATTAAGAAGAGAATGCCCGTGACCTTCTTTAGTCAAATGGGACTTGAAGTTAATGGCTACGGTTAGTGAGCAGATCCAGAGCGCTGATGAGGCGATTTGTCAGAATATTGAAACGCTTGCCGACAATCGGGCATTGCTCTCGCAGAATGTCCTCTCGCATCTCCGGAACCTAGTCGAGGGAGTTGCAGTCCGTCTCCACGGGGGGGCATCCGATGCGGAATTCAACTACGCTGCGATAGAACCGGGGATTGCCTTCGTCAAGAGCATGGCAAAGTACAACTTCCTCGGCAAGTTCCATAAGTTGATTCAAAAAAGTGCGTCCCATTACGCCCTGGACGGGGACGCTTCCGAGCGTTTGATGCTCAAGTACTACGAGTACCTCCACCGCATCCGCAGCTTGCTTCAAGACCACTGTGGAGTAGCAGTACTGGCGAACCTCAAGGCCTTCCCAGTCGACCTCGATCCGTCGCTACGCGAGTACCACGAGAAGATCGCCGCTAAGATTGAAGCGGTCCGTTCAACTCTACCGCAGAGCAGCATCAGGGGTCGGTACTACATCCACAAAACTCGCCCGTTCTTCATCGGCGGGCAAATTTACTACGAAGTCACCTTCTACAGAGCCGTCAACAAGGTGAGCAAGTTCGACCGCATCATCGCCTTTACCGATATCGACATGACTGACAAGTATTCGGCCATGTTGACGCTTGAGCGTAACTCAATTGAAGTGCTTGGCCAGACGATGCCGATCACGATCATTCGAGAATGGGAGGTCTCGATCAGGCCGTGCGAGTTCGCCAACTTCGCGCGTCTTTTGGACATTACCCTGGACATGCGAACCAACTCGGCAGAGTATCGCTACCTGATGCATGGCTTGACGACGGTCTGGGATAACTTGCTCGACCTTCTTGATTTGCCCGACAACAAGTACGTGGCGGTGAGGTCGGAAGTTACGGATGGCGTCGCCAAGCCGCAGATTTTCCCCGTGCTGGATGAAGTACGCCGCATAGTGAGGTCAGCCGCTCCAGGTCAAAACGTCCTCCGATATCTCATGCTGCGGATGCACAACCAGATCCTCAAGCCGCAGTATAACTGGGAAGGATGTGACCGCCTCTCCGGCATGAACCTTCAGTTTGGCTGCATCCCCTTCGACACCATGCCCTTCTGCACCTCCCTGCGGGGGCACAACCCCCGATACTGGGACCTCATGGAGAGCCTTGATGTGACCGGCCGGCAGCACGAACTGCTCGCTCGACGCGTGAAGAACAACGTAGAGCGTCACGGAATTCTCTACACACCTACGGTCGATCTCGAAGAATTCGGAGACATCAATGGCTTAATCTCCAATTACAACAAAAAGCTTTATTACAAGCATAAGGAGCGCCAGCTAGTGCTTGATAAGGGGCACGTCTTCATCCGCGGTTATGAGAACGAAACTGTTTCCATCCTCGAGAAGCTTCAGGAGTACGCATCATCCGGAATTGCCGGCTACACCCAAGCCGTCGAGCGTTGGGTCAATGAAACACCTCGTGAAATTGACGACCCGGCGAAGCAGGATGCGCTCAAGCAGTTGTTTAGCCAGTCGCGCATCGCCTTGATCTACGGGGCGGCTGGCACTGGAAAGTCAACTATGGTGGACCACATTGCGCACTACTTCAACGACAAAGAGAAGCTTTTCCTCGCGCACACTAACCCAGCGATCGACAACCTCAAGCGCAAAGTAACGGCGCAAAACTCGGACTTCCGGACGATCAGCAGCCAGATCTACAGGAGTGCCTCCGATCCGGAGTTCGACCTCCTCATTATCGACGAGTGCAGCACCGTGAGCAACGCCGATTTGATCAAGGTGCTGGAGAAGACCTCCTTCAAGCTGCTCGTGCTCGTCGGCGATGTCTACCAGATTGAGTCGATCCAGTTCGGGAACTGGTTCGGAATCATTCGCTCGTTTATCCCAAGCACGTCGGTGTTCGAGCTTACGACGCCCTACAGAACCAAAAACAACTCTCTCTTGGCCTTCTGGAACAAGGTGCGGGAAATCGACGATGACATCGCCGAGACCATCGCCCGCAACGGGTACTCGACCGTGTTCGACAAGACGCTGTTCGAAACCCAAGGGCAAGACGAGATCATTCTGTGTCTGAACTACGACGGCCTCTATGGCATCAACAATATCAACCGATTTCTGCAGAGTAGCAACACCGGTGCAGCGACAACCTGGCGCGTATCCACGTACAAGGTCGGCGACCCTGTTCTCTTCTACGAGACAGAGCGGTTTCGACCGGTGATCTACAATAACCTCAAGGGCCGGATAGTCGGGATCGCCCACGTTCGTGGTCGGATCCAGTTCGACGTCGAGCTCGACCGACCGCTCAGCGAATTTGACGTTGTCAGTGATGAGCTTAAATGGATGGGGGACTCGATTGTGCGGT
Source organism: Nitrospirales bacterium (assembly GCA_021603905.1). Classification (GTDB taxonomy): domain Bacteria; phylum Nitrospirota; class Nitrospiria; order Nitrospirales; family UBA8639; genus JAGQKC01. The sequence goes on along the minus strand of BQIU01000068.1, from coordinate 18,935 downwards.
TCTCCGTCTACGAACACGACACCAGCGATGAGGACGACGACTCACTGAATACTTCCGTGCCATTTCAGGTGGCTTACGCAGTGTCGATCCATAAGGCGCAGGGCCTTGAGTACGACTCTGTTAAGATTGTCATTACTAGCGCAAATGAAGACGATATCACACACAGCATCTTCTACACGGCCGTAACTCGGGCACGTGAGCGTCTGCGGATATTCTGGACGCCCGAGACGCAGCATGGTGTTCTACAGAGCCTCCGCCGTAGCGCCGATTCAAAGGACATCGCACTTCTCGCTTGCCGTCGTGGCCTTACGCCGGTCAGCGGATGAAATAGATGCACATTATTGTCCAAAATAGTTCACTTTTCTCTGCAAGTTCTTTCAATGTTGATGTGGAAGCCCAGAGATTGGCATCATGTCAGGCATACTCTAAATGAAAGACGTTCAACAACTGATGTGACCCACTCTCCTCAACAACCTTGGCCAAGGGCGAGAGGTAACTAGGGGTTCGATCGAGAACGCAGTGGGGTATACTATGATTTGGAGCTCTTTCTAAATACGGGTCAAGTCTGTTTTTATAAGGTTAATCTTTGAATCTAGCTATTCCCCGTTGCTTGCTACGGGGTACCAAACAAAGGGAAGAGCTTGAGAAACCGTGGTGTCTCAAAGAGAATAGCTCTTCCTCTGAATACCCCGTTGCTTGCGGCGGGGATCTTTTATTGCGTCCCGTTTCTTGTTGATGGACGTCTTAACTTCTCGCTTCGCTCGGGGTTCGAGTTGGTTTTCCTGCAGAACTCAGCTCCCTTCCGATCTTCCTGATTATTCAAAATAATTCACTTTTCTCTGCGGGTTCTTATGAGGGATATTAAATAGTCTTCCCGTCTTTCCTACTCACGACCACGGTGCCATCACAAATATGAAATTCTGTGTCCAGAGTTGGTGTGGAAGACCTGAGACAGGCATCATATCTCGAGTACTCTATGGGTCAGTTGAAAAAAGCCGCCAGCTGCGTTCTCACTAAATTCTGGTGCTCACGTACAAAATGTACGTTCCGCGCCAGAATTTGGTTGCGGCCTTGCTGGACGGACTTTTTTGAACCGACCCAAAGCCTCTCATGTCCAAAAGGTGAACCAGGGTTTCGATCGAGAACGTGGTGGGATAGAATAGAATCTGGAGCTCTTAGCATGCGATTCTATATATTACGTAATCAGGAGGTCGTTTTGGCTTCTGGCGCGAAAGAATTTGGCGAATGGGTGGAAACCGCAGATCGGGTGGTGAGTCACACAGAGGTCTCCGATGTTGAGGTGTCGACAGTGTTCCTTGGCATTGATCATCAATTCTTCGCCGGCCCCCCTCTCCTGTTTGAAACGATGGTATTTGGTGGCGATCTTGACCAAACGTGCCGCCGCTGTTCCACATGGGATGAAGCCGTGGCACAACATGAAGCCATCTTGTCAGAAGTGTTAAACCGCATATATGGCTATTATAAGCCTGGTTAAATCTGTGTTGTTTCGCTTGAGAAAGGGGTCATTCTCCTTTTTTGAAGTCCCGTCATCCCAGCATTCCGTCATCAGAGTATTGTGCCTTCTTCACCTGGGCCAACTCATGGCTTAACGGGCTGACCTCATCTTTTGCCCCAGGCCGTCGGCCCGAGCCCGGAAACGCGCCATCCGATGGGTTAATGCGTACACATGACACGCAAGGCGGACAGTTTTAAGGTACTGCTTTGCAAGCGCACTTCCAGATTGGAAATTGTCGTGCTCAGAGCTTGAACTTCTTCAATGCGAATGGTCGGGTTGCGCTTTTTCAGGGTACGCAGGCGCTGTAATTCGTCATCCAATTCTGCGTGCATCGACGCGATGGCCGTCTTGCGAATCTCGGGGAGATGTTGCGAGGCCATTTCCTCAATGATTTGTATTTGTTTTTTTACTGTTGCCCGTGTCCTCTCGATCATTTTTCGGGCAACTTCCTGATCGATTGTTCTTAATAAATGTTCGTAGGTGTCTGGTGGTAGTTGGCGTGCAAAGTTTTTCCCTTCCTGGTTGACCATCAAGCGTAATGCGTTGCACGGAAGGAAGCGACCGATGTCTAAGTAGGCGGGAGCGGGGCAGTTGGGTTCGAATAGGGCTTCGATAAAAATTTGACGAGGGGGAAGTTGTGGCATGTGTAACGTACAGATGCTGACCCTGCCTTTGTCTCCGTTCACAATCATGTCGATTGTCGCACGCACCAATGGATGTTCCCAGGTCAGAAACTGCATGTCTTCTCGCGCAAGCGCGGTCTCGCGGTTGGTCGTGACGGTCATGCCGTCTTCGGGTAACTCAGGAAATTGTTCGACCTCTAAATGTGCACCCGGTCGCAGAATCCAACTGTTGAGGGAATGATCTTCAATTTCCACTCCAAAACAATCAAACGTGTGTTCGAGATATCGTGATAACACGTCCGCCTGTTCATTGTGATTGATTTCTTCAATCAAGGGGTCGGCAATGTCCTTCCGGCAACCACTGAGTTCGAGTAAGCGATTTCTCCCGAGGTTGAGTTGCTGGGACTTTTCTTCGTGCAGATGCTGACATTCGCGGATAAACTGCTCTTCATCGGGGTGGTCGCCATGAAGGTACGTGGCAAATTGTTCATCCATCTCGGCTTTTATGTATGGGCCGGTGACACAACTCTGTTCAAACGCATTGAGTGCATGATGGTACCAGTGACTTAGCCGTGCTTCTCTTGAGCCGCCCGCAACAGGCACGTGAATATTAATATCGTGCTGCTGTCCGATTCTATCGAGGCGGCCAATGCGCTGCTCCAGTAAATCAGGGTTATCGGGCAAGTCGAACAACACGATATTGTGTAGAAACTGAAAGTTACGGCCTTCGCTGCCTATCTCTGAGCAAATCAAAAGTTGCGCACCATCTTCGGCTTCGGCAAACCAGGCGGCCGCGCGATCTCGTTCCAGGAGATTCATATCTTCGTGAAATACGCTGGCTCGCAGGCTATATTTCTGAAGCAGTCTTTTTGCCGTGGCTATCGCGGTCTCGGCTGTTGCGCAAATCAATAGGACTTTGTTCGGCGATAGTTGGCGTAGTTTGTCTGACAGCCAGTGAATACGAGTGTCCTTTCTGTCATCGTCAAGTACAGCAGGAATGTAATGACGCTGAGGAAATCCGCTGATGGTCGCGCGCGAGTTTCTGAACAACATGCGGCCCGTGCCGTGTTGATCAATTAACGTATCGATAATGTGTCGTCGAAGTTTGTGAGCTTTGTCGTTTGCCACATTGATGGCCTCTAGCTCGATGGAGTCGCTATCCTCAATGAGTAAACGTAATTGTGTGAGATCGCTTTCCGTCATATCATGATTGTCGAGTAGCAGATTGACGAGCTCGGTCGTTTTCGCATGTTGTTTCTCCTCGGATATATAACTTTCGAGCGAGTGGAAACGCGCTGGGTCGAGTAGTCGTAGACGAGCAAAATGCCCCGCCGTGCCGAATTGCTCGGGTGTGGCTGTCAATAACAACACGGCATCTGTCTGATGAGCCAATGTCTCGATGTGTCGATATTCCCGGCTGCTCTCACTTGGTGTCCACTCAAGATGATGCGCTTCATCGACGACCAACATATCCCATTCGCAAGCCGCAATGAACGGAGCGATTTCCTTGCGACAGGCAAATGTTAATCCGCATAACACGAGGGAGAATTGATCGAAATAATTTTCAATAGGCGCCGGTTCTTCAAAATCGTCACCCTCAGGGTCATCATTGGCATAATACTGTTCATCGATGACGGTGAAGCGTAAATTAAAGCGTCGTCGTAATTCCACTAACCACTGATTCAGCAGTGGTTCTGGTACGATAATTAAGGCACGGTGTATTTTTCCGGTCAGTATCAGACGGTGGAGAATTAACCCGGCCTCAATGGTTTTGCCGAGACCCACTTCATCGGCGAGGAGCACACGAGGGGCTGTTCTCTTTGACACTTCATGGGCAATATACATTTGATGTGGAATCAGACTGACACGTGGCCCGTGCAAGCCAAAGCTTGCTGAGGTTTGTTGTGTGGCCAGGTGCTGCAGTGTGGCCGCGCGCAATTCAAACCAGTGGTTGCTGTCAATTTGCCCTGCAAGCAGTTTGTCTTGAGGTAAATTAAACGTCATTTCATCGGACAGTTCACTTTCATGTAGGGTGGCGGTTTCGCCACTGTCTCGAATGCCGTGGTAGCGTAGAGTGTCATTGACCTCTTCGATGGTGGTAATCGACAGACACCACCCATCAATACTTGAAATTGAATCACCAACATTAAATTTGACGCGCGTCAGTGGGGCAGTATTTTTTGCATAGGTGAGCGTTTCTTTAACGGCGGGAAATTCTATTTGAACTGTGCGAACGGTTAGGTCTTGGACGATGCCCAACCCGAGGGCGGCATCGTTGTCACTGACCCATCGTTGGCCGGGAGCAAAGTTATGCATCGTGTTCGTTCAAACTCATTTAAAGAAAGGAGATGTTTCTCTTTTTAGCGATGGGGTGGAACCCACTGTCTTTTTCAAAAACTTCAAGATAACACAGTTCCTGATAACATTTTCTTTCAAAATGTTTAGGGCAAAGTGAATAGAGCACGCGCTGATATACGTTAATCCTCTACTCTTTTTTACGCTTCCGCTCTGCGAACAAGCGTATTGTGCTTTCTTCATGGGCGGGCAATCAGGCCAGCTAGCTCAGCCTCTCACCACAACTATTGCTCTCACTATGCCGTTGGACCTCTCCGAGAGCCACGGACTAGCAAATTAGTCCTTCAATATGTTTCGACGACAGGTATACTTACAATCAATGTCAGCCAAAATACAATATGCTTATCTGGCTTCGGAAGGATTTCAGGATCAACTCGTCAACGAGCTTGAGGGTATTCAATCCCAACATGGACGGTTGATTTTGACGGATTGTCTTCCTGTACAGCCTCCCTTATGGGCGCAGAATTGTTGGCGCAATCCCATCTTGATACCCATACAGTCCATTTCGGACGCGGCCCAACAGCTCAAATCCCTTCAAAGAAACTGGAGCCTGTACTCCTTTCACTTACATCGACGGGGCCAACTGATTCAGGACCAACTTCCTTCTGTCTCCGCAAAACCGCTACATTTTCCAACACGGCTCCCTCAGTCTCCTCTCGGGTCATGGACTCTTCTGGATCGAGAGACTCTTTTGGCCGCCAGCGACTGTTCCAGTCCATTTCCAAATGGAGCAATACAGTTTGTGGAGGATAAGACGCACCCACCTAACCGGGCGTACCTGAAGTTATGGGAAGCACTGACGACCGTCCAGGAGTATCCCAACTCTGACCAGTTTTGCATTGATGTCGGAGCAAGCCCAGGTGGATGGACCTGGGTCTTGGCCAAATTGGGCGCTGAAGTTTTAAGCATTGACCGATCATTGTTAGACGAACGAATATCTAAAATGCCGGGTGTCTCTTTTCAAAAAGGAGATGCCTTTTCCCTTAGTCCAGAAAAGTTCAAAGAGTCTCGAGACCAAACCGACTGGCTCTTCAGCGACCTCGTGTGTTATCCCGAAAAACTGTTCGATTGGGTCATGATGTGGGTCGAATCAGGCATATGCCATAATTTTATTTGTACTCTAAAGTTTCAGGGGGACAGCGATTACCAGATAGCCCAAAAATTTGCCGCCATTCCCCATAGCCAAGTGCTTCACCTTTTTCACAACAAGCATGAGTTGACCTGGATAAAGCTGAAAGCCTGGGAAACCATCCCCGAATGACACGCAGTTACACTGGTATGGAGAATATGAAGAAATGAAACTGATCTCCTGGAACGTGAACGGCATTCGGTCCGTGATTAAAAAAGAATTTGCGGCATCACTTGAGGTGATGAACCCAGATGTGCTCTGTCTTCAAGAAACCAAAGCACAAGACGATCAGGTATTGGAAACATTACAAGATATTTCCGGCTACCATATTTATGCGAACTCGGCCATTAAAAAAGGGTATTCGGGGACAGCCATTCTTTCCAAAAATGCACCGCTTCGCGTGACCGAAGGCATAGGGATCCAGAAACACGATCAAGAAGGTCGAGTCTTGACAGCAGAATTCAAAGACTATTACCTGGTCAACACCTATGTCCCTAATTCTCAGAATGGATTAAAACGCCTACCGTATCGACAGCAATGGGATCACGATATGTTGGCGTATCTGAAAGGGTTGGAAGCCAAGAAACCCGTGGTGTGGTCTGGTGATCTGAATGTCGCTCACAAGCCGATTGATCTGAAAAACGATAAGGCCAACTATAACAAGACCGCCGGGTATACCCAGCATGAAATTGACGGAATGGACAATTATCACAAGAGTGGATTCGTCGACTCTTTCAGGCATTTTTATCCAGAAGTTGAGAAATACTCATGGTGGAGCTATAGGATGAATGCCAGAGAGAAAAATGTCGGCTGGAGGATCGATTATTTTTTGATTTCTGAGCTATTGATGCCAAAGATCGGTCACGCGTTTATCCTCAATGAAATCTACGGCTCAGACCATTGCCCCGTTGGAGTCGAGCTATAGAGGGACGGTTAGAGAAAGGGGACATTTTCCTTTTTAGTGGTGGCGAGGAACCCGCTCTCTTTGTAAGAAACTTAACGATCACACCGTTTCTGACAACATGTTCTTTCCAAACTATTTAAGATAAAGCGAGAAGAGCACGGGATGGCAGGAAAAGGAGAATGTCCCCTTTTCCTGACCTGACACTTCCCAAGGTATCGGAATCGTTGGCCGGCAGGAGCGAGGTGCATCACCTATGGCCGTTATCTCAGGACGAGATTCAGGGACAGGTTTCGACCTTTCTTACCATGCTCACGTCAGGGCTTTCATCGTTCAAAACGTCAGGGACGTCATGGGAAACCATCGTGACAAGGATGAGAGTCGGGGGATACCCCGAACCTTTAGCGCGCGCGTCAGAGGCACGACAGGAGAAGTGGTTCGCCTCCTATATTAATGCGATTTTGCAAAAAGATATTCGCGAATTAGCCAACATAGAAGGGTTTGTGCAGCTTCCCAATCTCCTGGAACTGATTGCCGGCAGAGTTGGGAGCATCGTGAATTTTGCTGACCTCTCCAGGACTTCCGGCATTCCACAGACAACCTTGCAACGATACTACACGCTCTTGCGTCAAGTGTTTTTGGTGGTCCACCTTCCGGCTTGGACTCCCAACTTTGAGGGCCGAGTGATCAAAGCCCCAAAAGTCTTCTTCAATGATGCTGGCATTCTGTGTCATTTACGAGGAGAGAGCATCGGGAGCTTACGGCATGATCGAAACAGAGTTGGGGCAATATTTGAAAACTTTGCCGTGATGGAAATCATTAAGCAATTGAGTTGGTCTGAACTTTCGCTCAAGCCTTATCACTTTCGAACCCATAAAGGGCAGGAAGTAGATCTAGTCTTGGAGGGGAGAACCAAACAACTTTATGGCGTCGAAGTCAAAACGTCTTCATCTGTTACAAGCCAAGACTTTAAAGGCCTCCGATATCTGAGGGAAATGCATCCGAAGAAATTCACCAAAGGCGTTGTTCTGTATACCGGAGATCAAGTCATAAAGTTTGAGGACAACCTTTACGCGGTCCCGGTCTCTGCACTTTGGGCAAAATAGAATTTCTGAAGAGGAGCCGCACTGCGGGCTGGTCAGACTCGCTTTTTCGCCTTCTATAATACCGAGTGCGGGCATCAAGCATTGCACCGACAAACATCCGACGCCGTGACTGAGGGCAAGTACAGATGGAAAGCGCAGCGTAATGCGAGGTAGAACTATCACTTAGAGACCTGTCCAAGGATCAGGGGCCACTTCTTAAAGCCGTTTCACATTCTAACTATTTAATCTAATTGAACGTTTCGCAGGAACTCACCCTTCTTCGCCTTCCCTTTCCCAAAACAAAAAAAGTTGAAATATGTTGTAACAAAAGGAATATGAAGTTGACTGTTGACTTATACCGAACGTTCGGTAAATAATGGGGCAGCAAGGGAGACACTATGCCCATCACTAAAGTGAATGAAGATGAATTGCTCGACCGCTTAACCGAGGTGTTTCGCACGTACGGATATGAAGGGGCAAGTTTGAGTTTGATTTCGAAAGCGACGGGCCTTCAACGTGCCAGTTTGTATCATCGCTTTCCCGGTGGGAAGGAAGACATGGCCAAAGCGGTATTGGAACGTGCAGGACAATGGCTCACCAGTCGCGTCTTGGCTCCTCTTTCGGGACAAGGCAAACCGGTAGACCGTATCCGTCATATGGCGAAAGAACTTCATGCGTTTTATGCTGGTGGAAAACACTGCTGTCTGTTGGATTCCCTCTCATTTGGTTCGGATGACAATGACATTCGCCACCATGTCCAACAAGGCATGAGTGTGTGGGTGGACGAACTCGCAAAGGTTGCGCGCGAAGGCGGAGTCACGGCCAAGAAAGCCCGGATGTACGCGCAAGATGCCATTAGTCACATTCAAGGCACACTCGTGGTTGCTCGTGTGATGAAAGATTATGGTCCTTTTGAACGCATGCTCACAGAGCTCCCGACGACTCTTTTACGGAAATAATCATGAGAAGCTTTCATATCTTAATTTTTAGACAAGGTAACCTCTCACCCCAACCCTTCATTCTTCTTGGGACCGAAGCCCCTGAGGGGGAGGGAGTTGAGATGTACCTGTTAATATTTAAGAGCCTGTACTTATTGCTTCTTGACGCAAGCACCCTCTCACGTCCGTGGCTGGTAGGCCACGAAAGGGGGTAAATCCAGGGCATATATTTTTTGCCCTATAATTTTACCGAACGTTCGGTATATTTTACTTACTTCTCACTCCCAAGGAGGACCGCACCATGAAAGTCACCATCGTCATTTTTTCAGATCCCAAGAATGGTTCAGAGGAAGCCCTCGGTCGCGTGTTTAATGGATTGGCCGCTGCCTATGACTTTAAGCAGGCTGGTGATGAGGCCACGATTATTTTCCAAGGTACTGGCATCCGTTGGATTGGTGAGCTGACAAAAAAGGACCATCCGGCGCATGAATTGTTTGAGGCCGTGAAGGATCAGGTGGCTGGAGTGTCCTGCGGCTGTGCAGATGTGTTTGGAAGCTCGGAAGAAGCGACCAAGTCGGGGTTCGATCTCATTAAAAATAACCCCGTTCCTGGAACCACCGGCATGTCCAGCTTTCGAAAGCTTCTTTCTGAAGGATCGACTGTTCTGACTTTTTAGCCAAAAGCTTTCTCCCCATCTTTAGGGAGAGAGGAGTGAGGTGAGGGGGGATTGCTTTTCGTAAATATGCAGTTACCCTCACCCTAGCCCTCTCCCCTCAAGGGAGAGGGTATAAGAAAAGGAACATGAACATGAAGATCGAATCCCCATACCACGAAGGTGAACTACAGGTTCAAGCACGCGTGGGGGTTTTGGAGGAAGGCGCGATGAACTCGCGTGTGATTCAAGATTCCATCATCAAAGGTGCGCTGAAATTTATCAATCAACTCCCCATGGCCGTGTTCGGCAGCCTGGACCAAGAACCCCACGTCTGGGCCTCAGTCTTCGTGGGCATGCCAGGCTTCATGCAAGCAGAAAATGACCGCACCGTCACCTTCGACCTCAGTTGCATGATGCCCAACCCCGAGGATCCCTTCTGGGAGAACATACAACGAAATTCCCAAGTCGGTATGTTGGCAATAGAACTGGCCTCACGCAGACGATTGCGGATTAATGGAAGAATTTCCCGATTGTCGGAAGACAGCCTGCAACTCCATGTAGAAGAATCGTATCCCAATTGCTCGAAGTACATTCAGAAACGACATCTGACCATTCCTCAAACCGGATTCAACCTGGCCTCATCCTCTGCAGTGCAGGGAGAGGAGCTCGGTCTTATCCAACGCGCACTTATCACCAACGCTGACACCTTTTTTGTCGCCAGCGTACATTCAGAACGTGGGGTGGATGCCTCACACCGTGGAGGAAACCCTGGATTTGTGAAGGTCCTCGACGACCGCATACTCCATATCCCCGACTATATCGGCAACTCCATGTTCAACACCCTTGGCAACTTTACTGTCAATCCTCGGGCAGGGTTGATTTTTCTCGACTTTGAATCTCATCGAACTCTCCAACTGACAGGTCGGACGGAAGTGTTATACGACCTCGATGACCCTACAGAGGAAACTGGAGGGACGAATCGGTATTGGCAATTTCAGATTGACCGTTGGATAGAAATCAACCATGCCTCTCAGTTGGACTGGTCATTTTTGGATTATTCACCACATAACCCTTCCATCTATAACGGTGTGGAATCATAAAAAAGGAGAAAAAACATGAACGTGCTAGAAAGGCCGTTTGCAGGCTCTGCGAGTGTTACCAACGTCGGACAAAATCCAGGGAGTTTGCTTCAGAACTCCCGTCGTGAGTTTTCTCGCGATACGTTAGATGAGACAGACGAAGAACGTGTATTGATTGAAGCTCTGCGGAAAGGTGAAGAGATTGCTTTCAGTACTTTGATCGATCGCTATCATGGAAGACTCTTGCGATTGGCCAGGGCATTTGTCCCAAGTGAAGCTGTGGCTGAAGAGGTAGTGCAAGAAACCTGGATACATATCTTAGAAGGTATTCATCGCTTTGAAGGACGGTCATCCCTCAAGACCTGGATATTCAAGATTCTTACAAATCGTGCAAAAACCAGGGGGATACGAGAAAGTCGTTACGTGTCATTGACAGATTCGAGAGCTGGTGACGATGACGAAGGGGACGATGATCTAGGACCTGACAAATATCTCAGAAAAGGACCCTTTGCTGATCATTCGGTTGTCATTCCCCTCTCTTGGGAACAGAGGACGCCCGAGAGGTGGTTATTATCAAAAGAATGTGGTGAACAGATAGAACAAGCTATTCGAAGACTGCCGGAGGCAGAGCAAAAGGTTGTTGTTCTACGTGATGTGGAAGGGATGAACACGAATGATATTTGCGCCATGTTGCAGATCACTGAAACTCATCAACGCGTGCTGCTCCATCGTGCACGGGCTAAGGTCAGAAATTTTCTGGATGGGTATCTGCAAGACAACTCGACGAAGTTAGTGAATTCAGATCCTTTGAACGTGACGAGGACCATACAAGTTGCGACGGCATCTCCATAGCATACAGGAAGGACGGGAGAATCATTGTGGGCACCACACTATTGCATGAAATAACACAACCAGCTGCAGTGAAAGCGTCAGAGACATTTGATCATACCTGGCCATACGCTGCGCACTATTCCTTTGCTCCGGGATTTGCCATGCATTACATCGATGAAGGGGAGGGGGAGCCCTTGCTCTTGTTACATGGCGAACCCACGTGGGGCTATCTGTTCCGCCACCAGATTGCAGCACTCAAAGACACGTGTCGTGTCGTCGTTCCAGACCATATGGGTTTTGGCAAAAGTGAGACGCCGAATCATCGTACCTTTTTACTGCAGGATCATATCGATAATCTTGAAGCCTTTATTCTGGATTTGGATTTAACAGACATCACGTTAGGCATGCATGACTTCGGTGGTCCAGTCGGAATGGGCCTAGCTATTCGTCATCCGAACCGCATCAAACGGATCATCAGCATGAACGGACCCACGCCTTTAGGGCAAGCGGATTTAATGGACAGACTTGCGGCAAATGTTTCCGTTTCGCCGTGGGTTCGATGGATGGTAAAGGCCGAAGAAGAATGCACACTTGAAAAAGTGTTGAGTGAAAGTCATTACAATATGTTGAGCACCCTCAAACTTAATGGTTTTGTCGACAACTTCATTATCAATGATACCTGGTTAGAAAGCCTATCGTGCGCCGTTCCCCTCCTCGGCCTATGCGTTAGGCGTCATTGGGTGGGCCAAGGGCTATGCCACAGAGCAGCATCGGTTCGAAATGCCATCCGAAGAGGTCAAGGACATCCTCGCTGACAAGTCCGCACTCGCTATTTGGAGCAAGCAGGATCGTACATTGCATGGTGAGCATTTTCTTCCCTTATTCCGATCGGCTTTACCTGACGGTATTGTTCACGAAATTGACAAGGCTGGACATTCCAGTCCTGAAGACCAGCCTGTGCTGGTTGGACATCTGATTGATCACTTTATGCAGGAGACTAGATAAATCAGAAATGCAAGAAAACTTCCAATGTCTTGAAGCTTCTAATGAGGCAGGTGATGGAAGCTATGGCTTAAGAACAATCGACTGACTTTAGACCTGGGGCATATTCAACTTCTATGAATCGTCGATACAAGATTTGTCTCAAACCATTATTGGTGTGCGGTTATAAATTTTTACAAGACGTCGTTGGTTAGTCCGATTGTCATGTATCGATTAATTCTTTGGAGGGATGGCCTTGTCAATCAGCGCTTTCGCGGCTCGTTTAGCGATTTGTGCAGTTTTGGGGTTTTGAGAGACTTGGGCGGTGACCGTTGCCCCTTCCAGTAATAGTGCTAATTCTTCGGCAAGCTCCATCGGGTTAGACGCCCCTGCCTCTTCGCAAAGCTCATGAATATACCCTTTTACGAGTCTTTTATATTCCTTGCATATCTGTCGAATAGGAGTCTCATCATCTGAGTATTCACCAATGGTATTGATGAACAGACAGCCGTAAAAGTTACGTTCCTGAAACCATCGTTGCGCGAAATCAAAAATAGCTAACAGACGTGTTCTTGGCGTTTTCCCCCCCCTCTCAACCCGGCGCATAAATTCATTCCGAGCGAGTCCGTCGTAATGCCGTAGAACGGCAAGGACCAGTTCATCTTTCGAACGAAAATGTGCATACAGTGTTTTTTTTGTTACGCCGGATTGTTCGACAATGGAATCCACTCCGGTGGCATGAATTCCATTCTTGGCAAATAACTCAAGAGCCGTTTTGATCAGGAGCTCGCGTTTAGAAAGGCTGCTGGTTTTCTTCTTCATTTCACACCACTGTCCTGTCTACTCATAAGTTCTGTTATGTCTTTTCTGTATCCTTAAGGGTGACAGTCGTCAGTGTAGGACGAAGATTCCACAAATACAACAATATTCTTGAATTGTCATTCTATGTAAATAATAAAAGGCAAGCTGTAACAAAAACGATTCTTAGTTGACTAGGCTTCATGAAGTATACAGATCGGTATACATTGTTATTTACACTTTTTCCCAAAAAGGAGGTTCACCATGAAGGTGATGACCAAATCAATTATTTCAGCATGCGTTCTTCTTGTTGCAGTCGTGGCCACGCCAGTTTTCGGACAGGATGTGACAAAAAGCACGCCAGGACTTAGCGGCTATGATCCGGTGGCGTACTTTACAGACGGCAAGCCGATGAGGGGCAGTGGGTATCATGTCGCCGAATTCGACGGAGTGACCTATGCCTTTGCGAATGAAGATCATAAAGAGATGTTCGAAGCCAATCCGGACAAGTTTGTTCCAGCCTATGGAGGATACTGTGCCTATGGTGTTGCTGTGGGGAAGAAGTTTGTCTCTGACCCTGAAGCGTGGAAGATTGTTGAGGGACGACTGTATCTCAATTTGGATCGAGACATCCAAAACAAGTGGCTCAAAGATATTCCTGGCTATATCGAACAGTCCGAGGAAAATTGGAAAGACATTAAAGGGAAAGCCCCGTCGGCTTTGTAACATATGGGAGATGTGAGGCCTGCTGTAAGCCATAGGCAGGCCTCATTTTTCTGGTTATTTAATATTGAGTCAAGGAGATAGGTATGAAACGAGTGGCAATGAGCGTTGTGGTGTTAATTCTCGGGTTGGGAAGTTGGACAGGATGGGCCATGACCGCTGCTGAAAAGCCTTTTGTCTCAAACATCGACTCCCAAACCGGGGACATTCATGTTCCTGAGGGGTATACCTTGTGGCCTGTGCTTGGCACTTGGTCGCATGCGAAGACAGAAGGGGATTCGGGGATACAAGAACATCACGTGGTGTATACGCAACCTGAAACGATTCAGCATTACCAACAGACTGGCGAGTTCCCTGACGGAGCCGTCTTGGTGAAAGAACTGTTGAATACAAAGACCATGGCTATGACGACCGGACCTGCTGTAGGACATGCCACCACAGTCAAGGGGTGGTTTGTGCTGATCAGAGACACGAAGGGGCGCTTTCCTTCATCAAGCTTATGGGGTGATGGATGGGGATGGTCGTTTTTTGATGCGGAAGATTCCATGCACACGGAATCAAAAGATTACAAGACCGACTGTATCCCATGCCATACGCCAGCCAGGCAATTGGCGCCAAAAGAGGCAGTTGATTCCGATAAATGGATCTACTCGTTCGGATATCCTGTGCTTCAGAACAAGTAATGATCAAGGATAGATGGGGAAATCTCTAACATCTTGAATCGACATCTTCGGCAGGTAGTGACGTCTGGTCACTGCCTGCCAACCCCTTCATCTCACCATCAATATTTGATCCCGACGAACGATTCAACAGAAGTCTTAATCCTCACTTTTTAATCGTCCCATAAAGAAATAGTTTGGATAAGTTAGCTTTTGCATTGAGAAAGAGAAGACGGTAAAATGCATAAATATGAAATGAAACGTAGAAGTTGTTGTCATGAAAAAGTCAAACCGAACAGTCGCTGGAAGTTTTATTTAGAAAGTACCGTAAGGTCGTGGTCATATCATTTCCCACAATCGCCAGTTGTGTATTTGCTGCGTATCTCTTTGGCGGAACGGATCTCGAAGATCACAGTTACGAACCAATTTCCAATCCGTCCTCAGAATGCACATTTTCTGCCTGGGTTAACGAGGGAGAGTTTCATCTTGAGAGAGACGGCCATGAAGTCTTTATCGCTCTTCCAATCCATCGAGGCTGGTACCGGTTTCAATACGATTGGGGCCAAGATCAAGCTTACATGTCAGTGCCTGGGGAAACGAGGTGGTATCCAATCCCTGTTCGCATGGGTTCCGATGAATTTTATTAATAAACTTACCGGTCTTAGTAGGGTCAGAGTCGAATTATTCTTCAGAAAAATGGAGAGTTTACAGATGCGGCATGTATAGAGAACTTAAAGGGGGTTTTGGTTCATGGGTAGGTAAGGTGAAGCGGGTAGGGGATGCGGAGTGCATGTGTGTGGTGTTCATTGAGGATCGTGGCGAGAAGAACTTTTCTCCCCTCTATCCTGTCGATCATGCATTTTCCCAAATAGATACCCGGCAATCGCTCCCATGATTCCAATGGAGGCGGTCAGTTGTTGCTCAACATCTGCAAGCACGACGATTGCGATGGTGCCGAAAATGACAAAGACTAAACCACTGGCATAAATGACATCTTGAGCCGAGTAATCTTTACTTTTACTGATCATAAACAACATGATCATGAGAGAGATCATGCCGGCTATGGCGACGCCGAGGGTGTGATATAATCGATTCTGTTCTTTGAGCTGATTGAATTCATACGTATATCTGTCTGCTTCTGAAAAAATTTCCTGTGCGGGTGATTCTTGGGGGATAGGATATTGAGCATCAATATCGATTCCGTTCCCCATTTCTTCTGCCAATCCCGCTCCTGCCCCCCACAACGCGTAGACGAAAAAAACAAGACAACAGATCAGAATTCTCAAGAGCCGCATATCATGCTTCATCATAGGTTATCACTCTTGAAGTATTTGAATGAGTTTGGAGTAATGTTGGATTTGTGAAAATTTTCTGGCTTCTCTTGCCTCATCAACCTTTTGTTCCAGAGAGGCGATCATGGCAGTTTTCTTTTTTAACGTCCAGCTTCGTGTGTCATCTCGAAAGCGCCGATAGACCGGTGGCTCCTGCATTTTTTGAATAATAGGAGCATTTTTCTGACTAGGAAGCTGAAACTTTCTCAGCTCTTCACTATTGACCGGGATAGACACTGCGAGGAGTGATGCAAGGAGAAATCCCGAACAACCGAGTATGCCGATTACTCCTCTGCCATCTCTCCAGCGATTCATTCGGCTCCTCTACACAAATAATGATACAGGTATGCTCCCAACTTACTCATTTACTCATAAAAAGGCAATACACCACCGCTTGACCTTGATTCGCCTTCCAATTCTGGATATCAATGAGACAGATACAATCTCACTGCACTAAAGCCTTTTTGCTCTCTGCCGAGATACAGCAGACGTTTGCCGGGTTCTTTCACCTGTCGTAAAAAGTGCTTCGCCCAATTCTTTGCTGGCTGAGGACTATCAACATATTTTAGCTGTAAGAGAGAAAGTCCCGCATGTTAGGACGCTAATTTCTGTGAGGCTTCGGAAAAGTAAGACACGTGTTCGAGTTCAGATTTCGGATAATTTTTAATATCAGAAGCGTAAATCGGACGTTTTCTCCAGCATTCAACATTCTGCACTTTGATAGCGGTGCCCCCACCATTTTGTAGTATCCCTTTCATTGTTTTCAAGATCTCACAGGGGTCGGGCAAGCGTTCAAACGCATGCCAAAGACTAATCACTTCGAATTGTTTATTAGAAAACTCTAAGTCTTGTAGCCGGCCAATAAAGGTCTCAGCCATGCCCTGTTGTTTTCGTAGGTTGAGCATATTCATCGGATAGTTCCGTTCCAAACACCGACAATCCCGACTCTCTGGCCACGGCGCAGAAACCGCCTATCCCACACCCCATGTCCAGTAAGGATCCTGTAGTAACATACTGAAGAATGTCGTTCAAACGTTCCTGATATAACTTCTTAAGATAGTACTTGTTGTGATGAAACTACACACTTGCAGGCCCATTTTGCAAAAGCCCAGGCCTCGTATATTGCGCTTTCAAGGCCTCAGGCTGCGGTTGAGGACTTAAAAAAATCACACAACACGTTTGACATTGAAAATAGTTGAAGTCGTGGGCTTCAGTCAGTTGAGTAAATGCACTGTTCTGACAGATCGTGCAGGATGTTATCTGTTCGTGGTTCATGGACTGCGCTTGGTCTGTTACGTGTCATTCAATACAGGGCAAGGAGGGGGGGGATAGTTAACCAAATATCTGTCTTGCTGAAAAGAAAAATTACTCAAGTTTCCCATCTACCCTGTCTTGTTGTTTCGACTGTGTCATGAGGTAGTAATCGAGATGCTTGGCAAATAATTGCCGATGGCGTTGGGTTAGAGCTGATGGTCCGCCGGTATCGATTCCACTTGCCCGAAGTGTATCCATCAAATCTCTCATGGTCAGACGGGCTTGTATTGTATCGGCTGAGTGCATCTCGCCGCGCGGGTCAAGTGCCTGTCCGCCTTTGGCGATGACTTCAGCAGCCAGAGGAACGTCAGCCGTAATCACTAGGTCTCCAGCTTCCAATCTTTTAATGATTTCGGAATCAGCCACATCAAATCCATCAGCGACTTGAAGCGCTGAAATATAGTGTGATGATGGGATCGACAGCAGTCGATTGGCAACGAGTGTGACGGATGTAGCTGTTCGTTCCGCCGCCCGAAACAATATTTCCTTTATCACCTTAGGGCAGGCATCCGCATCAACCCAAATTGGCATCTGAGCCTTTCATTGTTCATGTGGAAAGCAAAACCTGAAGCCGACATCGAACGCCTCAACTAAAGCCTAGATCGTAAGGTTTTAACCTCATTCTTTTACTCAAGAGGCAAGACTACTCGTGAGAAAAGGAATTAGCAAGAGACAAGCGGAGGCAATTAATCAGTTATTTGTGGATAACCGTGCTGGATGAGTGAGTAAGCGCTGTGGCGACCGTACCAATGTGTTACGAATACATGCAATTTATGTAAATAGTGAGTGGGAATAGATGAAGATGGAGAGCAAGGCCGTTTGACATTCGTCTGATGTCCTGCAAGATTGCAGAAGTGGTAGGAAAACGTGAGGTCAGTCTCGACGTGTTGACGTGGTGAGAATGTGGTGGAGATGTGCATGGATTATCAACGACTCTTTTCTGAAATAGCGATTGAATTGTCCGAAATTGATGATCTCGGCAACGTGGCGTCTTATATTCCTGAATTGCAAAATGTCGATCCCAAGAAGTTTGGCATTCATCTGAGCACCATTGATCGGCAGGATTATAGTTTTGGCGATGCTCACGAAAAGTTTTCCATTCAAAGTATCGCGAAGGTGTTAGCTTTGGCTTTGGCCTTTGAATTAGAAGATGACCAACTCTGGGATCGAGTTGGAGTTGAGCCATCTGGGAGCCCGTTTAATTCGCTGGTGCAGTTGGAATACGAAAAGGGGATTCCGCGTAATCCGTTCATCAATGCCGGAGCTTTGGTGATTTGCGATATTCTGGTGAGTCGATTAAACAACCCTCAACAGGAGTTCCTTGAGTTTACAAGAAAAATTTCCGGAAATTCTCAGATCGATTACTGCTCGAGAATTGCTGAATCGGAACGACTAACGAGCTTTCGAAACGCTGCGCACCTCAATTTAATGAAGTCGTATGGGAACATACAAAATGACATCGAAGCCGTGTTAGATTTTTATTGTCACCTCTGTTCCATTGCAATGACGTGTAAGGAATTAGCTCAAGGCTATTTGTTTTTAGCCGCCAATGGCGTCAACCCGATAACTAATGAACGCGTGCTTCGTGGCAGTCAAACGAAACGGATCAATGCCATTATGCAGCTGTGCGGGTTTTATGATGAAGCAGGAGAGTTCGCCTTCAAAGTGGGATTGCCGGGAAAAAGCGGAGTGGGCGGGGGAATTATTGCCATTTACCCTGGACACTACAGTATTGCGGTGTGGAGTCCCAAATTGAATAAAAAGGGGAATTCGTACAGAGGCATGCAAATATTAGAATTTTTTACGACCAGAACGAAATCTTCAATCTTTTAACATTAATATGTGTCAGCTCTCGCATGGGAAGTCAGGGGGGCGCGTTATTGGTATGGATTTTCCCGTCATAGACTTGTGTATGTTTTGAAGAGGATGGATGCCAAATATTCTGAGGCAGATATGCTATTAAGTCGAGTCTGACCCTTAAAATATATGTTGTGTTAGGATGGGGTTGCCGTTCCCC
>BQIU01000067.1 GCA_021603905.1 Nitrospirales bacterium | reverse complement strand
AATGATGGAACTAATCTCTTCTGCCTTAATCTGCATAATTTACCCCTTTGCCAGGCGGGTCCTCATATTGGCTAATTTTCCTCGCACAGTACTGTCAAACACACGGCTTCCAATGCGAATTTGGAGGCCGGCAATTAAGCTGTCATCCGTGTCAAATTTGATTTTAACGGCCCGGTTTAATTTGCGGGTCAAGTCCGATTGCAGTTCTTCCTGCTCCGTTGAAGACAATCGATTGGCTGAAGAAACCCATACATGCTGCAAACCATTTTTTTCATCAACAAGATCACTGAAGGCTTCCCCGATTTCAGGCAGAAGGATTCCCCGATTTTTTCTTAACAGTTCTTCGAAAAATTGCTTCAGGATTGAAGGCGCACCCGACCGTTCACTCATTTCATGGAGCAGAGCCACTTTTTCCTCAAAGGTAAAAATCGGGGAGGCCAGGGCGTGTTTAAACGATTGAGAGGCCGCGAGCGCCCCGGATATCGTATCCAAGCTCTTGGAGACTACGGTAATACTCTGATCGTCAAGCAATTGAAAAAGCGCGGTAGCATACCGACGCGCAACTGAACGTTTGTTCACGGTTTACTGAAACCTTTTAAAATTCATTTTGAGGATTACTGAACCAAAATAGTTTGAGAGTGCTGCCGTTGGTTAGACACCGTCCAGATTGTAAGAATCCGTGTTTGGAATGGTCTCTTCATTATGAAGCGATAAAGACCACACTTCAGGATGACGGCACAGGTGCCAATCAGTAGATATAACCGTTCTTATGACTAAGAACACGATGCATGGCCATCCTCTATTCGCTTCTCTCACTCCTTCTGACGTAACAATCACTAGCGTCAACCATGACACTACGTGACTTTACACGACATGTGTCGATACTTTTGGGAACGGCTATATAACGGAGGAGAGCACAAACGAGGCAAAATTAGCATGGGTGAGTGGGGCTGTCAACTCAAATACAGAAATTTACGCTTGTAAGACTAATGGAAAAACTTATAAGGACTGAAGCGATGAGGCAGGCTTCTGACGTTGAACCTGAATGGGTTCTTGACCACGCTGAATAATCCCGCCACCCAACACCCAGCCGGCTTCATCATAAAACACGACTGATTGTCCGGGACTTAACGAGCGTTGAGGTGTAGTAAATTTCAGCACAATAGTAGCTTCTTGATCCCAGGTAACCGTTGCAGTTGCCGGGGTTGTCGCATAGCGGCATTTGGCAAGGACATTCGCTCCCTCAGTGAGATGTTCCTGATGAAAAATATTTAATTCCGAAAGACGGCATTCCCACATATCGAGGTCTTCTGCAGCCCCTAAGACGACTGTATTGCTTTCAGGAATCACGTGATGAACATATAAACGTTCACCAGTGGCGATCCCTAGTCCTTTTCGTTGGCCAGATGTATAGAAGGCCACACCATTATGTTTCCCAATGGGACTTCCCTGCATATCAACAAACGTTCCAGGCTTCATCGACTCTGGGGCATTAACCTTAAGGAATTCTCTGTAGTCACCTTGAGTCACAAAACAAATTTCCTGACTTTCTTTTAATTCCTCAGTTGGAAGACCCATTTTCTCTGCACGACTCCATACTTCAGATTTTTGAAGTTGGCCAACCGGAAAGAGAATATGCGGAAGCCAGTCAGGTGAAATGCGATACAAAAAGTATGACTGATCTTTTTTTCGGTCTTCGGCTATGCCGAGCTGAAGAAGCCCATTTGGACTTTTCCCAATCTTTGCATAATGGCCAGTTGCCACATAATCAGCACCTATTCTTTTGGCATGTGTATACAACGAGCCAAATTTGACCCGCTCATTACATCTCACACAAGGATTTGGGGTTTCTCCGCTGAGATAGGCTTGAGTGAAATTATCAATGACCCCTTTTTGAAAAATCTCTCGGGTGTCGATGACTTCATGGGGAATATTTAGTAGTTGAGCAACATGTTTAGCGATTCCAACCTTACAACACCCTCGCTCTTCCCATCGCTTTGATGTTCTGGTTTCTTCTGTTTCTTCCTCCCAAACCTGAAGGGTTACACCTTGAACATCATAGCCCTGCTCAACCAGAATTGAAGCCGCGACCGAGCTATCGACTCCGCCGCTCATCCCCAGGACAACTGTAGGTCGAATAGACACGAGATATTTACCGCTGGATACAATAAAAATTATGAAAGAGAGTCATGAGCAACTTGAAGACTTTTGGAGTTCTGATTCCCATTCTCTGGCTCGTCGGCTTCCACATCAAATACTTGTGCAGGCGCAGCCCCCATATCACACATACCATGGAAATACACGCCATCTTCCATCGAAAACCCCGGGGTATGCACATCTCCAATCATAACGGCTGGCTTGAGTAACTGCACTTTGTGGGAGGCGGTGATATTGCCTTCCACACGACCGCCACTGACGATGGTTCCACCGTTAATCGTCCCTTTAATCACGGCGTGTTCTCCAATGATTAACGTATCGTCAGTGGTAATTTCTCCTTCAAAGTGTCCATCAACACGAACGGTGCCTTCAAACTGGGCTTTGCCCTTAAAGTCGACACCTTTTCCTAGAAAGGTGTAATGGTCATCTTCAAAAATCGTTTCTTTTTTCGGTTTGCCTTTCTCGCCCCACATGTCTTTGCCTCCTCTAAACGCCTGCCTTCATGGCAGTCCTTATAACCCGCGAAACTGGCTCAATAGGTATCTTCGGCAAAGAGTTACGATACTTTGAGAGTTTCTTCGGCTTTTCCAATGAAGGAGGTTTCTTTGGACTTGCTCTCACCAGCCTTCGGCATCACACATGTCCCATTAAAGAGGACACCTTCATCCATAGAAATAGACGGCGTTTTCACTGACCCCTCAAAGACAGCAGGAGACATGAGTTTGACGCGTTCTTTTGCCATAATATCACCAGTGATTCGCCCCTGGCAGGCAATAGTCCCGGCTTCAATTTTGGCAGAAATCACGGCCTTTTCTCCGACAATGAGAATCCCATCCGTGAAAATCTCTCCTTCAAGGCGACCATCCACACGAACCGAGCCTTTGTACCGAATGGTTCCTTTAAAAGTCACGCCCTCACCGACAAAGGCAATGACGTCACCAGCAGCTTTTTCTAAGTCAAATGGCTTGGCATTTCCCATTGATGTGGCTCCCTCCGTAAAGCCTGAAGATTGATCTGCATCAGCATTGCTACTTTTTCCAAACATAACAAACCCCCCTTACGTTTTGGACATTGGCCTTTGAGACCGACTATCCAGATTTTCCATGTTGAGGGTCATCAGCATCATGTGTCGAAACCTCACCCTAGACTGGACAATCAATTGCTTACATGCGTTTTCCATATAATAATAATTGGCAGCAATTCTTATTCCAAGATAGAACCTGTAATTCGTTCAAGGTCCTCCTCTGAAAAAAAGTGAATAATCAGCTTTCCGCCTTTCTTGCCCTTAGCAATATTGACTTTTGATCCTAAATGTCTTCGTAACTGCTCTTCGATATGAAAATATTCTGCCTGTTTTTTTATAATCTTACGAGGAGATATAGAATTTTTAACTTTAGAAACAATAACTTCTGTTCCTCTCACCGATAAACTTTCCTGAACAATCTGCTTAGCAACTGCAATCTGCTCCTCACCCTTCTTCAGACCTAACAGCACTTTGGCATGCCCTAAGGTGACTTGATCGCGTTCGATAAACTCTTGTACTTCCCTTGGCAGTGTTAACAGGCGTGTGACGTTGGCAATGGTCGAACGGTCTTTTCCCACAGCATTGGCGACTTGATCCTGAGTAAAGCCAAATTCCTCAATTAATTGAGCATATGCGCGCCCCTCTTCCATAGGGTTGAGATCTTGTCTCTGGACATTTTCAACCATAGCGAGTGCCAAAGACTTTTCATCGTTTGAAAGCCGAACGAGGGCCGGGATCGCTGCAAGACCGGCAATTTTTGCCGCCCGCAATCGGCGCTCACCGGCAATAAGCTCAAAGGCTCCATCACCAGTACGTCTCACAAGTACAGGCTGAAGAACACCATGTTCCTTCAATGACGCCGCTAACTCTGTCAATTCTGTTTCATCAAAGACTTTTCGTGGTTGATAGCGGTTCGGGATAATCTGGTTAACAGAGATGTACTTTATCTCTTCTCCCACGCTCCAATTCACCTTCTTTTTTTCAGGCAAGAGAGCCTGCAACCCTTTACCAAGTGCTTTCTTTTCCATCAGGCGATGATCTCCTTAGCCAGATCAACATACGCACGAGAGCCGGACGATGCGGCGTTGTAAAGTAAGACCGGTTTGCCATAACTTGGTGACTCTGCGAGGGAAACATTTCTTGGGATCATCGCTTGATAAACCTTATCCTTAAAATATTCTCGTATTTCGCTTTCAACTTGGCGAGATAGATTAATACGAGAATCATACATCGTCAATACAATACCCTCTAATTCAAGATGAGGATTGATTGATTCCTTAATACGGTCAACATTGCCAAGTAATCTCCCTAAACCTTCCATGGCATAATACTCACATTGCACTGGAATTAAGACGGAAGTGGCTGCCACGAGTGCATTAATAGTGAGAAGTCCGAGTGCAGGTGGACAGTCAAAGATGATCCATTGATAATCATTTTTGACTTTATCCATAATGTTTTTTAACACTTCTTCTCGCCCTGAAAGACTAGACAACTCAACTTCTGCCCCGACGAGATCCGTACTCGATGGAATCATATCGAGACCCGTCACTTCTGTTTTAACGATTGAGTCCTCGATAAAGTCTCGAGCCATCAGACAGTCATAGATTGTGGCTTTTGGCGACTGTATTCCCATTCCGCTTGTGGCATTGGCCTGTGGATCTAAGTCAACAATAAGGACAGAATACTGCTGCAAAGCTATTGAGGCGGCGACATTAATGGCCGTGGTTGTTTTACCGACACCGCCTTTTTGATTTGCGACAGCAATAATCTTTTTCAACTATTCACTCCAGAATTAAATGACAAAGTTCCACGTGGAACACATGGACACCTCTAATCAAAACATCACATTAAGGAGAGTACTTTCAACGTAGAATGCACATGAATCACACTCATAAATCAAAATTATCGCGATCAAGGATACCTGTCATCAAAAAACTTGATACCATGATTACTTCAATAAACTATCGGCTGGTTGTAAGACAGTTAAGACGCGCTCCCCGTACCCGTGTGGCAATTCATATGATAATTCCCGACTAAGGTTCATTCCAAAATATGAATCTGCTATGCCAATAGGACGTGAACGGTATATACACACTCGGCTTTCCTTATGCAAGACGGAAAGAACACATGGAAAAATATCTTCAGGACTTATTGCCTTTGATACGACACAATCATAGGAACAACCAGAGTCATTAGCTTTTACGAACTCCTGAATTGTTTGTTGTTTCACCAATACTTCCTGAAGAGAAATTACTCCTATTATATGGTGAAGAAACGCTGTCTTTTTTAATTTTGGCTCTATGAGTGTGAGTGTTATTTCAGGAAACGCAATTTTTAACGGCAATCCCGGAAAGCCACCACCAGTTCCGATATCAATAATTGACAGCTTCTTTCCTAAATCAAGCGCCAGCGACCCTGCTAAAGAGTCTATAAAAAGGTTTACTATGATATCTGACTTGTTTTTCAAGCTTGTCAGATTAATTTTGGCATTCCAACGACGCAATTCATCAAAATATACTATAAATTTCTCTATTGCGTCGTGAGGCAGCTTGACTCCAATATGTGCCGAGCCATCAACAAGTAAATCTTTTATGTTTTTCTCATGTTCCACGTGGAACTTGGACACCTGTAATCAAAACGTAAGTTGCCTAATAGACTTCAACGTCAAAAACCCATGAATGAGCCTCATAACCCATAACGATCGTGGCCAAGGACACCTGTAATCAAAACGTAAGTTGCCTAATAGACTTCAACGTCAAAAACCCATGAATGAGCCTCATAACCCATAACGATCGTGGCCAAGGACACCTGTAATCAAAACGTAAGTTGCCTAATAGACTTCAAGTTCAAAAACCCCATGAATGAGCGTTATAACCCACAACGATCGTGGCCAAGGACACCTGTAATCAAAACGTAAGTTGCCTAATAGACTTCAAGTTCAAAAACCCCATGAATGAGCGTTATAACCCACAACGATCGTGGCCAAGGACACCTGTAATCAAAACACTCAATAGCAATAGTACATCCAACGGGGCCTCGCGAGTATCACCTTTTAACCCTAGGCCAACAGTGGTCCACTTGGACGCCTATAATTGACATATCTGAATGGCTGATGCGTCATTTCATGTTGCATATAGGTTCTAATTTTCATAAGAACTACGCGTCCAAGCATACCTTTTTTACGACTATAGCGAAACCAATTAACTTTCAGCCGATTCAAATAAGCCAAATCCGCGCGAGATAGCGGTTCCTCTCATGACTCACCCCTACGGTTTCCAAACACACCATAAGGAGGTCATAAAACTTACGAACTTATACAATTTTGCTGACGTTTATAACGATCTAATGAGACAAGGAGAAGAGAAATAGCAGCCGGGGTCACGCCTGAAATGCGTGAAGCTTGCCCTATGGAAGATGGTTTGACGCTATTCAATTTCTCAAGAACTTCATTCGAGAATCCCGTGACGGAATGATATGCAAAGTCGACTGGAATACGACGATTTTCCAATTTCTTAAATTTCGCGACCTGTTGCTCTTGCCGTGTGATATACCCCTCATACTTCACGGCGATCTCAACAGATTCCCAAAAATCTTCATCGTATGAATCCTGCTCAAGAGACAGATCAACGAGCTGTTTATAAGAGATATTGGGCCTTTTGAGAAGTTGAGCCAATGTCAGATTATTCGTACTGAGATCAATACCCAACATCTCAATATTCTGAAAACCGTTTGACTTTGTCGGTGTCGTCGCCTGCAGCCGTTTCATTTCCTGCTGCATGCGCTCTCGCTTATGATGAAATTTTTGGTACAACGTTTCATCGATAAGGCCAAGTCCATGCCCAATGTCCATTAAACGCATATCTGCATTATCCTGTCGTAAGAGCAGACGATGTTCGGCTCTGGAGGTAAACATCCGGTAGGGCTCAAGCGTATCTTTTGTAATTAAATCATCAATAAGAACGCCAATATAGGCTTGCGATCGGTCTAATATGAGTGGCGGTTCATTTCTTACGCGAAGCGCAGCATTTATCCCTGCAATGATTCCCTGAGCCGCCGCCTCTTCGTAACCAGACGTCCCGTTTATTTGACCAGCGTGATACAGACCATCCACAAGTTTAGCCTCCAAGGTCTCATGGAGTTGTCGAGGAGGAAAGTAATCATATTCAACGGCATAACCCGGTCGTAAAAATTTGGCCTGCTCAAGACCCGGTATGGTTTTCACGAGGGCTTGCTGCACATCAATGGGAAGGCTGGTTGAAATCCCATTCGGGTAATAAGAATTTCCCTGTAACTCTTCCGGTTCCAGGAAAATTTGATGTTGCGTCTTATCTGCAAACCTGACCACTTTATCTTCAATTGACGGGCAGTACCGAGGTCCTGTTGCATCGATTATCCCTGAGTACATGGGCGACCGGTCTAAATTTTCTCGAATGATTCGATGGGTTTCCTCGTTGGTATAGGTAATATGACAGGGTATTTGGGAATTGGGAATCGACTCAGTTCGATAAGAAAATGGCCGTGGCGGGGAATCCCCAGGTTGAATGATAGTTTTTTCAAAACAAATACTGTCCCGATCAAGACGAGGAGGAGTCCCTGTTTTGAGTCGTCCCGTTTCAAAGCCTAAATCCCTCATGCAGTCAGAGAGATGTTCCGCAGAATATTCTCCCGCTCGTCCACCGGGAAGATGATTCAG
This sequence comes from Nitrospirales bacterium, assembly GCA_021603905.1. Lineage (GTDB taxonomy): Bacteria > Nitrospirota > Nitrospiria > Nitrospirales > UBA8639 > JAGQKC01. The sequence goes on along the minus strand of BQIU01000067.1, from coordinate 17,395 downwards.
TCCGACATGCATGAGTCCTTTGAGAAATGTGCCAGAGGTCAAAATGACGGCACGCGCAAGGACCTCGGTCTTATCTTGAAGTACAACCCCTTCAACACAACCATTTCGTGTGATAATACGGTCTACCGTGGCAGAAATAATCTGCAAACCCTCTTGTTGACGCAAGGTTTCTTGCATAGACATGGCATACAGTCGCTTATCACATTGAACTCGAAGCGCACGGACAGCCGGACCTTTTTTCGTATTAAGCATACGGAATTGAATACCAGATAAATCAGTATTAATACCTATTTGCCCGCCTAGAGCATCAATTTCCCTTACTAAATGACCCTTAGCTATTCCACCCATGGCAGGGTTACACGGCATCTGAGCAATTTTCGTCTCATCGATCGTCACCATGGCCACTTGGCAACCCATGCGGGCAGCCGCAAGTGCTGCCTCACAACCGGCGTGGCCTCCCCCAACCACAATGACATCAACGTTTCTAGACATGGGCCTTGCTCTTTTTATTCATATCGATTTATTTGCCTATACAAAATTCTGCGAAGACTCGATCAAGGATATCATCAGTGCTGACCGACCCTGTAATTTCTCCCAAGAAGTTTAACGATGCGCGAACATCAACAGCAACACAATCCGCGGAAAACCCCTGTTCAATCGCAACGAGCGCATTCGTGATGGCCTCTAACGCAGAGAGTAACGCCTGTTTATGCCGAAGTCGAGTGATCATGACGGCATCTCTCGATTCAAGCTGTCCTGTAATCAACACATCCTTTATATTGGAACAAAGCTGCTCAAATCCAGATCGTGTTTTTGCCGATATGGAAACAACTTTTGTTCGACGAGCCTCTTGTGGATCATCCGCAGACTCACGAAGCATTACGTGAATATCACATTCACGTACTTTTCCTGGTAAATCGCTTTTGTTCAAGACTATCACGCGCTTTTTCTGTACGCTATTCTTGATGAGGAGAGCGTCTTCTTCAGAAAGAGCTTGTGAACCATCTAGCACGAGTAAAAGAAGTTCTGCTTGTTCAAGTGCCTCTGTGGAACGCCGGATTCCTTCTTCTTCCAGTGTATCCCCGGCTTCACGAATGCCTGCCGTGTCCTGCAACCGAATCAAAATACCATGAATACTCATCACTTCTTCTAAGACATCACGTGTGGTGCCAGGAATAGCCGATACGATAGCCCTATTCGTTTCCAAAAGTGTATTCAATAAACTCGACTTTCCAACGTTTGGCTTTCCGACGATGGCCGTCATGACACCCTCTCGAATAATTCGTCCATCTTCAGCCGTTTTCAGTAAATTCGTGATTTCCACTTCAAGAGATTGGAGAACACGTTTGAGCTCATCTTGTCCAAGAAACGTAATATCTTCTTCAACAAAATCCAATCCTGCCTCCAGATGGGCCAACACATGAATCAATTCATCTCTCATCCGGTCAATTTTTTCTGCCAATGAGCCTTGGAGTTGCTCCTGCGCCACTTGAAGGCTTGTTGCTGTCGTCGCGCGTATCGTATCTAAGACGGCTTCAGCCTGCGTTAAATCCAGACGACCATGTAGAAAGGCACGCCGGGTAAACTCGCCCGGTTCCGCTAATCGTGCACCATAACGAATGAGCGCTTCACAAACTGTTGTCAAAATAAGGCTTCCCCCATGACAGTGAATCTCTACCACGTCTTCCCCTGTATAAGACTTTGGGGATCGCATCAGCACGACTAACGCTTCATCGACTTTGGTGATTGAAAGATTTTGCTTAGAGTCCTGAGAAGAGACCTTCACGTCTGCAAGGTAGAGTTGATGGCTTCGTATCGTCTCCAAGGACTTTCCTCGTCGAAGCGAAAGAATGTTCGAGGTCATCCCGAACGCCTCTGGACCGCTAACCCGCACGATGCCAATCCCCCCTTCGCCAATAGGAGTGGCAACCGCGCAAATCGTATCATCGAGCTGCATACTCACTTTCGATTTTTTCGTTTGGACTTACCCTTTGCATTCTCGCTCGGAGACTCATTTTCACTCTTCTTTTTCTTTTGATCAATGGGGTCGGACCCAGAGGCTATCTCGGGACTTGGCTGTGGTGATGAAAAGGTAGGCTTCTTGAAGATATAGCGGTCTGTCACAAACTGCTGTGTAATCGTCAGGACATTGTTTGTAACCCAGTACAGCACGAGTCCAGCTGGAAAGGTCAGGAATAAAAATGTCAGAAAGACTGGGAGGATCAACATCATTTTCGCTTGAGTGGGGTCCATTGTCGTCGGCATGATCTTCTGCTGCAACACCATGGAGGCTCCCATTAAAATGGGCAGCAAATAATAAGGGTCCGGAACAGATAAATCAGTAATCCAAAGCATGAATGGAGCTTGCCGAAGGTCTACGGTCATGTACAAGATATTAAATAACGAGATAAACGCTGGCATTTGTAGGAACATCGGGAGACAGCCACCGACCGGATTGACCTTATGGTCCTTGTAGAGTTTCATCAACTCTTTATTGAGACGCTCACGATCGTCTTTAAACTTGTTTTGGATCTCTAAAACCTTTGGCTGAATCTTCTGCATGCCCTGCATGGACTTGTAACTTTTATACTGGAGTGGAACAAATAGCAGTTTGATGCAGACGGTCAGGAGAATGATGGCAATGCCATAATTTTGAGTATAGTCATAAAAGTACCGAAGGACATAGAACAGTGGTTTGGCCACGGCTTTGACCACACTCCAACTATCATAAATAAACCATCCAAAATCGATCGTGTCTTCCAGGCCGAGCTGAAAGTCTTTGAGTAGATCAAACTGCTTGGGTCCGGCAAAGAGTCGAAAGGCATAACTCTGTTGTTCACTCGAGCCAGGAAACTGCACTCCGGCCGTTATGACGTTTTCCAATTCTTCTATGGCAAACACACCCTCAGCATTCTCAGGAATCACCACACTCATGAAATATTTGTCTTGCAGTGCAGCCCAACGAATATCGCCCGTTCGCTCGACATGTGGCTTGGTGTCGACTGCATCACTTTCATTTAATTCGGGAAGCTCTTTTTCCAGCTTCTCTCCAATCATCCAAGCTGGCCCTAACGACCCAATAAACCCTTGCCCCCATTCCACAATGCCGAAATTCGTTCCTAGGAGGACATTAAGATCTTCTTCAATACCTTCACTCTTGATGACCACATCAACAACATAGGAATCATGGTGAAAGGTAAACTCTTTCTGAATCCAAAGATCTTTTTCTTTGGATTGAAGGGTCATCGTCATATGGCCAACCGGATGGTTTTCATCGAGAGTGGAAAAATCTCGCTGAACGGTATACAGCCCTTGTTGAAAGAGTTTTGTGGTGTCTTGATCCGAGACTTCGAGTGATAACGGTTCGTTAAACTGGCCCTCTGCATACACAAGTTCGACAGGTAGCGGATCTTCAGACTGCGTCAAATATCGTAATAATTGCCAACTTGTGATCTCGGCCCCGCGGTTGGAAATTTGGGCTCGATAGAGAGGAGTCTCGATCGTTTCGATCTGTTCTTGTTGGTCCGTCTCACTTGCTTGAGAAGCATCTAAAGAAAGCTGGCCTTTCTCAGATGTCTCCGTTTCAGCAGAGGACGAAGTCGCGACCGTCTTCTGGTCTTTCTCTTCATCTTCCACCAATGGTGCGTCTTCGGTCTGGTCAATGATGGATGTATCATTGAGAGGGGCAAAGCCATATTCTTTCATGACGATGTCCCAGCCAATGATGATCCCCAAGCACAACACGATAAAAAGAACGACTCGTTTTTCCATTGACGTTAATGCTTCCTAGACAGTTTTTGGTGGTCCCGATTCAGAGCAGGCCTCGAGTGTTTCAAAATAAAAACGAGTAAGAGTTCAGAAATATCGAAATTTGGATTAGGGAACTGGATCAGTCCCGCCTGAATGGAATGGCTGACATTTAAGAACTCTGAGGGTTGTCAGCCCTACCCCCTTCACGAGTCCATACCGACGAATGGCTTCGTAACCGTAATGAGAACAAGACGGTTCAAACCGACAGTGCGGTCCCAAGAAAGGTGAAACCCATTGTTGATAGACTGAGATTATCCAGAGAACGAGTCTGGATAAGAATGATGAGGAGTGGGACGAAGAACCCCAATCCTGTGAAGGGCTACTTTCCAATTTTCCTGAACAATCTGAAATTTTTTCTGTAATACAGGGGACTTTGGGAAGATAACAATATCATACCCTTTTACTAAATCATCCTGTATGGCCCGCACCAGTTCCCGAAAAATACGCTTTGCTCGATTTCGAAGTACAGCCTTCCCAAATCGTCGTCCAACAACAATGCCCACACGTGATTGAGGTTGCTGACTTTCACAAAACATGAGGTTGAACAATGGGTGTTGTACGCGTTGCCCCATACGTTTTACCTGATTGTAGTCCTGTGTTTTTTTGATAAACAGACAATATCCAGATGAGTCGCATTTACTCATCTGAGACAGTGAGACGAGTACGTCCTTTTTTTCTCCTTCTTGCAAGAACTTTTCGCCCATTTTTTGTGCTCATCCGTTTTCGAAATCCGTGGTCTCGTTTTCGTTTAAGATTTGATGGCTGCCTGTAAGTCATTGACACAGTAATAGTCTCCTTCGTAAATCATAGGTGCAAACCCTAAATTATGGGGATTTCTATTATGGATGTCAATTAGTCCGTCCCCTGAATGCCCATGAGATGATAGCCAATATTTATCAGTATGGTGGTCAAATTCCGTTAATTGACTAGATTCAAGGGTGAAGATATAGTCATTCAATGAAAAATAACCTGTAATTTTAATTATTTATGAATTTAACTCTCGTAAGGATCTCAGGTTGTGAAGATTCGAAGTATTAAAGGCATCAAGGATATTCTTCCAGATCAAATGCCAAAGTGGAATATCGTCGAACATGCCGCACACAAACTTGCCAAATGTTATGGGTTTTCAGAAATTCGAATTCCGACATTTGAACAAACTCAATTGTATGCAAGAAGTATTGGCGAATCCACTGATGTGGTTGAAAAAGAAATGTATACATTTCAGGACCGTGATGGCACTTCCCTGACCCTACGTCCAGAAGGAACTGCCGGTGTGGTTCGAGCCTACCTTGAGCACAATCTCTCCACTCAGTTTTCTATGCGAAAGCTGTATTACATTGGCCCGATGTTCCGTCATGAGCGGCCTCAAGCTGGAAGATTCCGACAGTTTCATCAGTTTGGCGTAGAAGTGTTCGGCACTGAAGATCCGTATATGGATGTCGAAGTCATTTCGTTACTATGGCAATATTTCACAGATTTACAGTTACCAGAACTCACTCTATATATTAACTCCATTGGTACACCAGAAGATCGCCAACTGTATATTTCTCAACTTCAAGCCTTTGCCAAACCTCAACTTCAAAATTTTTGTGAAAACTGCCAACGACGTTTTCATACCAATCCTCTGCGCATACTGGACTGTAAAGTCCCTCGATGTAATTCCCTTACTGAAGAAGCCCCCAAGCTCTTAGAGACTCTCTCTCCAGCATCTCTCGAGCACTTTACACATGTTCAAAACAGCCTTTCATTACTCACGATCCCTTATACCATTCACCATAGACTCGTCCGGGGTTTAGATTATTATTCCCAAACGACATTTGAAATTACTTCGTCTCACTTAGGCGCACAAAATACGATAGGAGCCGGTGGCCGATACGACGGGCTTGTCAAAAACCTTGGAGGCCCACCAACTCCGGCTATAGGTTTTGCTGTGGGACTGGAACGGGTCAATCTGCTTGTACCAGATGCCGTACTCTCTCAACCTTTCCCAATGGTCGTTGTGGCTGGTTTTGGTGATCAGGGGCGACCCGCAGGCCTTAAACTCTTAACGCGCCTTCGACAAGCTGGAATCATCGTTGATGCTGATTTTCGTGCAAATTCACTGAAAGCCCATTTGCGGTCGGCTGATAAATTAGGGGCCCTGGCCACAATTATTGTCGGAGATGACGAGGCTCAAAAAGAGGTGGTGATTATTCGGAATATGAAGGAAAAAAACCAGCTTGAAGTGCCAATTTCCTTAGTTCCAGAGAAGCTCAATTCGTGGATTCATCAAAACAGTAATATCTTCTAATTTCTTGACTTTTTTTAATAAAAAATGTTAATTTTTCTCTTATTTTTCAATAAGAAACAACTGATTTTTGTTTTTTCCCTCCCCCAGAAACTGAACAACACGTTTTCGGGTGTATTATCAATATTTTGTGCTGAGCGTTTAATGGCTTGTTAATGCATCCATGTCTTTGAAGCTCATAATCGTAATCCGTAAAGATCCGACGATCACCCCCCAACCAGTGGAGGGCCTCCGTATTGCGCTCGGATTATCAACAGGCCCGAATCAATTGGCTATTATCTTGTTGGGGCAAGCACGAATGCTTGTGGCAGAAGAATTAAGTTCCTCTATCATGGATTTGGATACGCTCGAAAAATATCTGCCTTCTATCCAAGAACTACAACTTCCGATTATTGTCCCTGAAGAAAACCAACAGTCATTTGAATTAGATCCAGACTTTTCGATTCAAGAAAAATCAGAGAGCCAGATTCAGACTCTGGTCACGAATGCAGACCGAGTTCTTATTTTCTAACGCGTCAATTATTTCGGACAGGTTGATCTCTATATGTCTCATACGCTCTACATCCTCACGAAAACTGGTCAGAAAGAACAAGATGACTTTTCAACCTATATTCAGCAGCAGTCTGAGAAGGAAAACCAGCAGTCTTCTCTAGTTTTTACGCAAGAGGTACAGCTCGACAGTAATCTCGTTGGCGAAAATATGTATATTATTCAAGAGGATAAAGAAATTCAAACGGATAATATACCGCTGAATGCTATTGCATATCGCGATTTACTTGGGTTGATTTTCAATTCTGATAATATCGTGGTCCTGTAAATATTATTCACAAGTTCAACGATCTCTCTCTCTAAATTATTTTTATAAGAATAAAAGATCGTAGTGGGAGTAGGAAGAGTAATAGGGTCTGTGAATATGTTGATAATTAATATTGTATATATAAATCAAATAGTTATAAAGTGTTAGTGTGTATTATCCTTGTGAGTATTTGCTAGGTTTCTGAAGAATATCTGTAGATGCCCTGGGAATTGAAGAAGAAGAAGCTGGTGGTAAGTAGCGATCTGAGTGGTGTTTCGATTTTCTATGTTCGTGATAATGAGTGAAATTATTAACAGGTGTTTATAAGTCTGTGAATAAATTAGATTCTTTAGGAGACAGTCATCAAAATACTTGGAGACAAGTTTTAGACTTTCTCCATTCACGGGTTGGGGGAGAAGTCCTTGAAACTTGGTTTAACCCATTACTCTTTGAAGGGATGGATGGCCAAAAAGCCAGAGTTTCAGTCCCTAACAAGTTTTTCGGAGAGTGGCTGAGTAGAAACTATCTTGATGTTTTAGCAGAGGCTATTCAGGTTACCGGTGCTCTCTCAGATCCTGTTGAAGTCGATTTCATTGTCAGGGATGCCAAGGAAGATCAGCATCTGCAAGTTCCTGCTTCTGGATCAATGGTTCGAGACTATAAACAGCCATCTCCCAGTCGGAATAAAAAAATACCTCTGCCTAATCCCAAATATACCTTCGATAATTTTGTCGTTGGAGCCAGTAATCAATTTGCCCATGCGGCGAGCAGAGCCGTGGCAGAATCACCGGCCCTCGCATATAACCCGCTCTTTATATACGGAGGAGTGGGACTTGGAAAGACTCATCTTCTCCATTCTATAGGAAATTTTGTCGTGAGGAATGGTGAACTCAGGATTGCATACGTCACCACGGAACAGTTTACCAATGAAGTCATTAATTCAATTCGCTATGACAAAATGATAGAGTTACGTCGGCGTTATCGAAATGTGGATATGCTGCTCATTGATGATATTCAATTTCTCGCGGGAAAAGAGCGAACGCAGGAGGAATTCTTCCATACATTCAATTCGCTGTATGAAGCGAGAAAACAGATTGTCTTATCGAGTGACCGATTTCCCAAGGAGATGCCTTCGATGGAGGAGCGTCTTCGTTCCCGTTTCGAATGGGGTTTGATTGCTGATCTTCAGCAGCCAGACGTGGAAACTCGTATTGCCATCTTGCGAAAAAAATCAGAAGAAGAAGGAGTCGGCATCTCCGAAGATGTCATCCAATTACTCGCGGCAAATCTAAAAAGTAATATCCGAGAAATAGAAGGCGCATTAATTCGACTTGGGGCCTATTCCTCTCTCACAGGCCAAGCGATCACTGTAGATATGGCTAAAAATGTTCTGCGAGATCTCCTTGGTGGGAAGCGTAATGTGATTACGGTCGAAGACATTCAAGAGATTGTGGCCACTCGTTTTCATGTCAAAGTTTCGGATTTGAAGTCCAAGCGTCGCACGAAAACGCTTGTTCACCCTCGACAGGTGGCGATGTACCTGAGTCGAGAACTCACAGACGCTTCATTTCCAGAAATCGGTCGTGATTTTGGCGGAAAAGACCACACGACCATTATTCATGCATGTAAACAGATACAAAAATCACAAGAAGCCGATTCCGTTTTGCGAACGACCATAGCCAGTCTCAAAGAAGAAATTGGCAAAGGATAGCCAGGGAGAGTCATGACATGAAGGTCAGAATACAGCGCCAAGATCTCCTCACAGCCCTTCAGCGCGTGCAGGGTGTGGTTGAGAAGAGAAACACCATGCCCATTCTCGCAAATATTCTCTTAGAAGCGAAGGCTGAAGGTCTTGATATTCTTGCGACAGATCTCGAATTAGCGATGCGCGGTTTATATAAAGCCACGGTCGATGAACCTGGTTCCGTCACGTTTTCAGCCCGGAAGCTCTTTGAAATTCTCAAAGAAATACGGGAACAGGAAATTCAATTACACGTCGCCGACAATAGTTGGGTCACGATTAAAGCTGGTCGGAGTGAATTTCGTGTGGTGGGGCTCCCGAGTCAAGATTATCCCAGTCTCCCAGCTATCGAACGAGACGGGTTGATCCCTCTTCCGGCAGCAGGGCTGTTAGAGTTAATCCGTCGAACCATCTTTGCCGTGGGCGATAATGATACCCGGTATGTCCTTAATGGTGTGTTAGTCTCGATCATTAGCGGGAATGCCAAGACTGCTACTCTTCGTTTGGTTGGAACCGATGGCCACCGACTCGCGATGGCGGAAGAAGAAGTGGTTATCGATCAGGCCCAGTTGCCTGCTCCTGAAACGAAAGTCATTATTCCCAAGAAAGCCGCAATAGAGATTCGACGTCTTCTGGAAGAAGATGACAACGAACCGCTCGTTGGATTTACGAAAAATATGGTGATTTTTCGTAAAAGTGGGCTTGTCCTGACGTCACGTGTGATGGAGGGCGCCTATCCGAACTATCAACAGGTGATGCCGAAGGAAAGTCCTCAAAAAATCAAAATCTCCAAAGACGAATTTGAGGGCGCAATTCGACGGGTGTCTCTTCTCTCGAAAGATAAGTCGTACGCCATTAAACTTTCCTTTACACAAGACCGGATTCATTTATCATCGAGTAATCCAGACCTTGGTGAAGCCAACGAAGAAATTTCAGCCGAACATCAGGGAGAAGATTTTTCCACGGGCTTTAATGCGCGGTACCTCCTTGATGTGCTGAGTGCCATAGAGGGGGAATCCCTCACCTTGCAAATGGAAACACCACTGAGCCCGTGCTTAATTCAGGAGTTCGGAAATCCCAAATTCAAAGCCGTGGTTATGCCGGTTAAAGTCTAGAGGTCTTTGAACAGTCGGGAACACCATTCATCAACTTCATCGTCTAAAGTACAATCTATGGAATCTTCGGAAATACCGGAACCAGGTCACGGACAGGCAAGCGGAATGACGTCGTCACATGAACAATACGACGCCGATCAAATCCGTGTCCTTGAAGGTCTGGAAGCCGTACAAAAACGTCCAGCCATGTATATTGGGAGCACAGGGCCTGATGGCTTGCATCACCTTGTGTACGAGGTGGTCGACAATTGTGTCGACGAGCATATGGCCGGGTTTGGAAAAGAAATCAATGTGACGATTCAGCTTGATGGCAGCGTCGTAGTGTCAGACAACGGACGCGGCATTCCCACGGGCATGCATTCCACGCAAAAAAAATCAGCAGCAGAAGTGGCTCTCACCGTTCTTCACGCCGGCGGAAAATTCGAGCAAGGGGCGTATACGGTTTCAGGTGGACTTCATGGAGTGGGTATTTCAGTCGTGAATGCCTTGTCAGAGTGGCTGGAATTGGAAATTTGGCAAAACGAACAGGTCTTTGAGCAACGTTATCTTCGCGGAATTCCCTCAGAGCCACTGGCCATAACGGGGAAGACGAAAAAGCGCGGGACCAAGATCACCTTTATGCCTGATTCGCAAATTTTCGAAACGGTGGAATTCAGTTTTGATGTACTGGCTCGGCGGCTTCGCGAATTGGCTTTTCTTAATAAAGGCTTAGCCATTCAACTGATTGATCAGCGAAAAGATAAAGAAAAGGAACAAGAGTTTTGTTACGAAGGCGGGATCGTGTCATTTGTCGAACATCTCAATGAAGCCAAGACCCCCCTTCATAAGCCGATCGTGATTGAAACTGAAAAACCGGAGATGATGCTCGAAGTCGCACTACAATTCAATGTCGGCTATGCGGAAAACCTCTTCTCGTTTGCGAACAACATCAACACCCGTGAAGGCGGCACGCATCTGATCGGGTTCAAAGCGGCGCTGACGAGGACAATTAACTCCTATGCCTCCGCCAATGATTTATTGAAAAAAGAAGTCGATTCACTTTCGGGTGATGATGTCCGTGAAGGTTTGACCGCTGTAATTAGCGTGAAAGTCCGCAACCCGCAATTCGAAGGGCAAACAAAAGCCAAACTGGGCAACAGCGAAGTCAAAGGCGTTGTAGAAGCCGCGGTCAATGAAGCACTCGGATCGTATTTCGAAGAAAATCCCGTGGTGGCCAAGAAAATTATTGGGAAAGCCATTGATGCGGCGAGAGCGCGGGAAGCCGCCAGGAAGGCGAAAGACCTGATTCGCAGAAAAGGCGCGCTCGATGGGGGCTCGCTTCCTGGAAAGCTTGCGGATTGTTCGGAAAAAGATCCAGCACTAAGCGAACTCTTCATTGTCGAAGGTGACTCGGCCGGTGGCTCCGCGAAGCAAGGTCGCGACCGGAAGTTTCAAGCGATTCTCCCACTTAAAGGGAAAATCTTGAATGTGGAGAAAGCCCGGTTCGACAAGATGTTGTCCAGTGAAGAAATACGCACGCTGATTATGGCTTTAGGTACCGGAATTGGACGAAGACGGGAAGAATCGGAAAAGGGGAAAGACGATAAAGAAGTTTTCGACATTAATCGCGCCCGGTATCACAAGATTATTCTCATGACCGATGCGGATGTGGACGGCAGTCATATTCGAACTCTCCTTCTCACATTTTTGTTTCGCCAAATGCATGAACTGTTAGAAAGCGGCTATATCTATATTGCGCAACCGCCACTCTACAAAGTGAAAAAAGGAAAATCTGAGCAATATCTCAAGGACGATAACGCTTTGAATGACTATCTGTCCGGGCTGGCGGTCGAAGATGTCGAAGTGTTTGTTGAACGTGATAATACCTTTGTGACGCAAGGCGAGCTGCTGCCCCTTCTCAAGAATCTCATTGCCTTTGAAGACCTGTTGAACCGGTTTGGGAAGAAACAATATGAAACGGGAATCTTGCGAGCATTTGTTGATCAACAGGAGTTGAGCCGGGATTCGTTGAAAGAACGAGCACAACTTGAAGTGATTATTGCTGAAGTCAAACGTGCGTTGGAAAAGGCCTATCCCCAATCACGCATCACCACGGAAATTCGTGAGGACGAAGAACATAATACGCACTCGGTACTCTGTCGTGTCCCAACGAATGGCATGATTCATACGTTGACGCTGACACATGATTTAATCGGATCTGCGGACTTTCGAGAATTGCAAAAACTCAGCCCCACAGCCATGGGACTTGGAAATCCCATGTACAAAATGAGATCCAAGGACGTCACGTCCGAATTCGCGACATCCGACGAGCTCGTGCAAGCGATCTTGGCTACCGGTAAAAAAGGGTTATCATTTCAGCGATACAAAGGGTTGGGGGAAATGAACCCAAATCAGTTATGGGATACGACAATGAACCCAGAGACCCGGGCACTCTTACAAGTGAAACTCGAAGACATGACCGGAGTCGATGAAATCTTCACCATCCTCATGGGTGACGAGGTTGAACCTCGACGTAACTTTATTCAACAACATGCACTCGAAGTTCGTAACCTTGATGTGTAAAAGCCCAGTGAAGAAGTCAAAATAAAAATTGTAAAGTAAAGCTAATAGAAAATCCTATGATTGCCATTTTAAAAATTTCAATTTAACCGTTGCCAACTGCCTATGCCTATTGAAGAACGTCTGACTCAAGTCGCCATTGAAGACGAAATGCGAATGTCCTATTTGGATTACGCGATGAGTGTGATCGTCGGACGAGCCTTGCCTGATGTTCGAGACGGACTGAAGCCTGTTCATCGACGGATTCTCTACGGCATGAATGAAATGGGGCTCGCGGCCAACCGACCCTATCGGAAATCCGCCAAGATTGTCGGAGAAATCATGGGTAATTACCATCCCCATGGCGACTCGGCCATTTACGACACGCTTGTGCGCATGGCGCAGCCCTTCAATATGCGGTACACCCTGGTCGATGGACAGGGAAACTATGGGTCTGTTGATGGTGATCCACCGGCGGCGATGCGGTATACCGAAGCCCGGCTCACCAAAATCGCCCAGGAAATGCTGGTCGATATCGACAAGGAAACGGTTGATTTCACTGCGACGTACGACGAGTCGAGTGTCGAACCTCTTGTGCTGCCCGCACGGGTTCCGAGTTTGTTGATCAATGGAGCTGGGGGTATTGCTGTGGGCTATGCCACGAATATTCCCACGCATAATTTGGGTGAAATCACGAGTGCATTGATTGAACTCATCGACCGCCCGGATATGAATATCGATGACCTGATGGAAATTATTCCAGGTCCTGATTTTCCGACTGCCGGCTTTATTTACGGTACTCAGGGAATAAAAGATGCCTATCATACCGGTCGGGGGTTGTTGACGGTTCGAGCGAAAGCCGACATTGAAACTGATGAAAAAACTGACCGTTCGCGCATTATCGTTACGGAGTTGCCGTATCAAGTTAACAAAGCGAGACTTCTTGAAAAGATTGCCGAACTGATTCATGACAAACGGATCGAAGGCATTTCAGACCTGCGGGATGAGTCAGATCGTGATGGGCTTCGTGTCGTCATCGAACTTAAGAAAAACGAAACTCCAATCGTGCTGCTCAATCAGTTGTACAAGCATACGCAAATGCAGACGACCTTCGGGGTCATCATGCTGGCCTTGGTACACAACCGTCCAGAAGTCTTAAATCTGAAACAAATTCTTGCGGCCTTTATCGAACATCGCCGCGAAGTCATCATTCGGCGAACAGCCTTTGATCTTCGAAAGGCTGAAGAGCGCGCCCATATTCTCGAGGGCCTGACTATTGCCCTGAATAATCTTGATGCGGTCATTGCACTGATCCGAGGGGCGAGCGCTCCCGATGTCGCACGGCAAGGGTTAATGGAGGAATTTGCGCTCAGTGAACTTCAGGCCAATGCGATTTTAGATATGCGCTTACAGCGTCTGACCCAACTGGAACAAGATAAATTAGCGCAGGAATATCAAGAGATTAAGGCACGCATTCTCGAACTCAAAGAAATTCTCGATTCCGATACACGAGTGCGGCAAATTATCAAAGATGAATTACTTGAAATCCGAGAAGCCTATACGGATGAACGGCGAACGCGCATTGTGCCGGTCGAGGCCGACATTCAATTGGAAGACCTTATTGCCGAAGAAGAAGTTATTGTCACGGTTTCACACGCCGGGTATATCAAACGAAACCCCGCTTCAATTTATCGTGCGCAAAATCGTGGAGGCAAAGGCAAAATTGGGATGGGCGTGCGCGATGAAGATTTTGTCGAGAAGATCTTTAGTGCTTCAACTCATGACCATTTGCTCTTCTTTACCGACGCAGGAAAAGTCTATTGGCTGAAGGTGTATCAGCTTCCCGATGTCGGACGCGCGACAAAGGGCAAAGCCATCGTCAATCTCTTAGCCCTGGCTCCAGATGAAAAAGTCACGGTCACCTTGTCGGTAAAAGAGTTTCGCAGTGATCAATATATCGTTATGGCCACACGTCAAGGAACGATTAAGAAAACAGAGTTATCGGCCTATTCCAATCCGCGGCAGGGGGGCATCATCGCGCTGACATTAGATGAAGGCGATAAGCTGATTGGCGTAGAACTCACCGATGGTCAACAAGACATCGTGTTAGGCACACGTCTTGGTCTCGTCATTCGTTTTAAGGAAGCGGATGTGCGTGCCATGGGACGAACGGCACGCGGGGTGCGAGGGATTAACCTTGAGGAAGGCAACTACGTCATTGGGATGACGACGTTGTATCCCGACTCCGTCTCTTCCGTGTTAACGGTGACCGAAAAGGGCTATGGCAAACGTACGCAGGCCTCAGAGTATCGAGCGCAATCTCGTGCGGGCAAAGGGGTAATTAGTGTAAAAGTGACGGACAAAAACGGTCCAGCTGTGTCTTTCCATCAAGTGATCGATACCGATGATATTATGATGATGACTGCCGAAGGGATGGTGCTGCGTATGCGAATCGGCGATCTTCGAGAAATCGGCCGTAATTCGCAAGGCGTGAGATTGATTGATATGTCCCAAGACGATCGTGTCGTCGGTGTCGCCAAGCTCATGATTGCCGAGGTTCCTGAAATTCTTGAGCAAGAAGATCCCCAAGAGACCAATGGCCAACCGCTATTGGAGCCTGAGACGTCTGATTCAGACGAGAGCGAGTAACGGTTTCTAGAGTATTTTGACCTTCCGCTACTATATTTCCAACCCCTTCAACTTCTTGGTTCTTCTGACTCTTAGAGTTTGAGAGATTAAAGTAAATCCAAGAAATTATGAAGAATCCGGCACTTTTGAAGGAAATTAAGGAAGGGATGACTCAGCTCAAAAAAAGGCCAACGGTTTTCTTTTGAAGGGATATTTGGCCAGTCAGACCAAACATCAAAACGTAAAAAATGAGTAGATTCCGCCTGGAAATTTTTCAGGCCCTCCGCGATCTCATCATCCTACTTCCTCCTCAGTTCAAACGAAACGTCAAAGCAGCGTCGCCATCGCTATTTGAAGAACCCTTCCAAGACAAAAAATTAAGAAACGAACTCTCGGAACTCAGAAGTTCGAGGTTGTCAGATGTTGCCTCGGTCTATGGCCGTTTCAGTTATACCGAATCGGTAAAGTACCAAACTGCTAAAATTTAATATCCACTACGTGATATACAAGGTTCATTGCTGTTAGAGCATCCATGCGGGTATAACTTTCCGATGCTTGAAGTGAGTCATCGTGCGGGCTTGGCGATCTCAAGTCGACACCTCAGGAGCAGACCCGCGTTGAACGTCAGTTGTCTATTAAGGTTACGCAGATTCACACAACAATCGTCGCTACTAGGACACCTGTAACCCTCATGGTTCGTATGCCGAGTGCGTCTCAGTAAGAGTTGGACTGACAAAAAGCACTGGCGTGTTACGCGTTCGTGTCTTAGCCCATCTATGATTACACTATTGAGTGACCCTGGAGTATTCTCAGTAAAGATTGAAACGACAAGGCCAGTGGTGCGTTGAGCGTTCGTAGCCTAGGCACCCATCGAACTTATTTGGATTCGCTATAGCCTTGCCGCTTGATGAACAGAGTTCTCACACCGTGACGACGATTTTTCCTTTTTGCTGATTGCTTTCCATATAACGGTGCGCATCCACGATTTCCTCTAATGGAAAGGTACGATCAATAATGGGCTTCAATTTGCCGGATTCGAGGCCTTGATAAATATGCTGTTTCCCGCGCGCGAGCCGTTCGGGGTTACTGACAATCTCAAATAATGTGTAGCCTCGTACTGTTAATCCTTTTGACAGCGCTGAAAGGAGAGGGAAGGGGGTTTGGTCTGAAGAGAGGGCTCCATATTCAAAGATGATTCCCTCCTGTGCCGTGGCCTCGCCAAGTTGTTCCAGGATTGGGCCAGAGATTGGATCAAAAACGAGACGGCACCCCTTTCCCGAGGTAAGGACATTCACTTTCGTCACTAAATCTTCTTCTGCCGTCGCAATCACGTGATCCGCTCCGGCCTCCAAGAGAAACGATTTTTTATCGGAACCGCGAGTCGCCGCGATGGCGGTGGCTCCCATAGCCTTGACCATTTGAATGGCCGCGAGGCCTACACTGCTACTGGCGGCAGTAATCAGGACGGTATCATTTGCATTTAAATTCCCATATTCGATCAGTGCTCCATAGGCGGTCATATACTGCATCCAGATGGCTGCACCTTCACTAAACGATAAATGGTCAGGATAATGGACGACGGCAAAAGCCGGTACGATTGCACTTTCACCGTACACGCCATACTGGCCAACAGAAAATGACGGGATCGTACTCACCCGATCGCCAACACGAATGCCGCTCGTGTCAGGCCCCACCGCGTCCACCGTTCCCGAAGCTTCGTAGCCAATCCGTGAGGGGAACGTGGGCGTTTCCAAATACTGGCCTCTCCGAAACATGACCTCTGCCCGATTGAGTCCGAGCGCCTCAACCTTGAGCCGAACTTCGCCCTTCCCAGGTTCAGTCAAAGGCAAATCTTCTATTTTCAGAACGTCGGCTTCCCCGGTCTCATAAAAACGTACAACTTTTGGCATTGTCTTCTCCTTCAATTAACGTTGTGATTACGACTTGTTGTTTCATCTGCCGTGTGACCTCAAAAATTGCACGACCAAATCGATCCGTTTCAGTCTCTATCCAATCAGTCAACGCGACTCGACTCGTAGCATAGGCTGTTCAGGCCTTGCGAACAACTCGAACTAACCCTGGACAGAAAACTCGGACTAGGTGATTGCTAAATTAGACGGAGAATGAGATCGGAAAGGGTCTTCAAATATATCGAATGTTTGAGAGAACAAGATTTATTTAAACTTTTTGTCATGTCATGCAATCATCATCGCGCCTCGTCACAAAATTAATGGAAGAACATTGCTGATTGAGCATGACGAATCGGTCATTAATGACCATTTGATGGCAGTCCATCGATATGTTCTGTATAGATTTGTGAAAAATCGAGACGATTTGTCTCTATAGAACCCTCTGCAAAAGGAACAGAATTCTGTAGAATAGCCCTCATGCAAACCACGATGAGGTACCAGATGAAAACGAAACTCTTACGCATTGAGCGCTTTCTCAACGAGATGGATCAGGTCGTGCCGTGGAAGGAA
>BQIU01000066.1 GCA_021603905.1 Nitrospirales bacterium | reverse complement strand
ATTGAAGGCGGTTCTGACTTTGCGGAACTTGCCAAAGAACATTCGTCCTGCCCGTCAGGGAAACAAGGCGGAGATCTTGGAGAGTTTGGCCCAGGTCAAATGGTTCCGGAATTTGATAAGGTTGTCTTTAATGAAGAAGTGGGCAAGGTCCATGGTCCGGTGAAAACCCAATTCGGGTACCACCTGTTAGAAATCACCAGCCGCACCTAGTCAACCACCGATCACAGGGGTCTTTCTCGAGTTGCTTCCACGCCATTGATGGAATATGACCGAGAAAGACCTCATTTCCTCCAATAGAGGAACTCACCTCATCCCGCATCCATGTCGGTACAGATTATGTGGATGGAGAAATCCTCATAAGGAGCCTCAGTCCCTTACTTTGTCCTTATATTGTAAAAGAGTCATTCAGCAGGAAAATAAAGACTGCCCCTATTGAGAAGATCTAACAGTAATTGAAGATGCTCTTCTGTTTGCTGATACTGACCTGGATTGATCGTCAGGTCGGTACATAATGCTTGAACCAAGGCTTTCTGATCAGCAGGGCATTCATAACGCCGTCCATCCACGAATAACCACCGCACACGGTCTCGTTCCTGAAACACCATCCGTGTCCCTTCATTTCGTTTCAGCATCCCGCCATTGGCGATATGGGCACGCAGATCATCGAGTCGATAGGCCTCAGGCTCACTCGCTTCTTCAGGGTATTTCGGCGCAGTGATAAACCGTCCAAACCATTCGGCCAACAAATCTTTGTCTTCGAGATACTGCTTCACGATATGGTGGACTTTCCCTAAAGACTCAGGCGTTAAACTCCCAGGATTTTTCAGAGCCACGAGATCGGAATCCTCATATCGGACTTCATCATTGAGCGTATCGCCAATATAGTCTGCAAACCCTCGAAGAATTTCACTGTGAGAAGGTGCGCGAAATCCCACAGAACAGGTCATGCAGTCATCCCCCACGGCAATCCCACTATGACCGACGCGAGGAGGGACATAGAGCAAGTCCCCAGGTTCAAGAATCCACCGCTGCTCTGGTTTCCAGTCGGATAAAATCATGACAGGCGTATCCGAACGACGCGGAGAATTCGAATCAAAGGTTCCGCCAACTTCCCACTGCCGGCGTCCGCAGGCTTGCACGAGAAACACGTCGTAGTTGTCATAGTGTGGTCCAACTCCGCCTCCATCGACAGAGTAGCTTATCATGAGATCATCAATGCGCCAGCTGGGAATAAAATGAAATGGCGTCAGGAATTCCGCCGCCTCTGGCACCCAATGATCCACCGCCTGCACAAGTAACGTCCAATATTTATCGGGCAATGCCCGGAACGTCTCATCCGTAAATGGTCCATGCGTGAGGTCCCATCGATCGCTTTCAGCATCTTGAATCACCAGCCGGGATTCCACCGCTTCTTCGCAGGCCAGCCCGGCTAATTCATCTGCCGCAATAGGCGGTTTAATGTCCGGCAACGCATTGCGAACCAAGAGCGGTTTCTTTTGCCAATATTCTGAAAAAAATTTATCGAGCGGCACGTCACCTAACGGGACAGTCTTCATGTGAAACACCAATCACTGAAGTAATGATGATTAAAAACTAGACGAATCTTTCAAGAGAAGTGCAAGGAGGTAGAAGTGCAATGAAAGCTTCACGATATTTTTAACATGTCGACATGCGGCACACTCGCGTCAAGATACATGTTCGAGACTTGAAGAAATCCATACTGTGCATAGAAATTCTTGAGATATTCTTGAGCAGAAATTTTAATCGAACGGCCAGACCAACATTGCGCTATCAGCTCTAACGATATGTGCAACAGTTGATGGCCAATTCCTTGACCTCGCATATCTTTTTGTACCACACATCTCCCAATACTGACTTCAGAAAAACTCAACCCTGCTGGAAGGAGTCGCGCATACGCCACCAGATTACCGCTCTCATCATGCCCTTGCACGTGCTTTGTGTCTGCATGACGATCATAGTCATCTAATTCAGGGTAGGCACACTGTTGCTCAACGACAAACACATCGACCCGTAACTGCAGAACATCAAAGAGTTGGGCGGCCTTGAATTCATCAAACGTCTGAACGTTCCAGAGAATAGTGGACATTGTCATAAAGTGGAAAGATCAGAATACAACAAGAGTAGCTCATGAAAAAGGAGGTGAATTGTGCCTCTAGCCGGATCAAAGAACAAATAAACACCGAGATTCGAGGCATATTCGTTTTCTTTATTAATCTCAAAATATTAACTGAAAATTCATGGCATTCGCTATAGATCACTACATTATGTCAATTCACTGACATCAACTCATTCGGCGCAGCGAGGGTAGGAATCGCTCGGTACGACCCGATTTCTTTTTTCCATTAATTTAATGAATTATCTTATTAAGAATCATGACGAACAATCCGAAATACAAGGCAGTTCTTCACCACAACAGGAGAGCAACGCCTATGCATATCACGACTTCGAGCTCACACAACACCACATCGCTGACTCTGTTTGGACGGCTCGACTATAGTGCCCGCCAAATCTTTAAATCCACGGTTCAAGATAGCTGTGATTCAAACACGCACAACATGATTCTGGATCTTACAGCCGTGACATTTATCGACAGTTCAGGACTTGGACTCATCCATAAATGCATTACTGAGTCGCAAGCTCAAAATGTAAGCGTGACCTTAGTCAATCCTCGAGAACAAATCCATAGCATTCTTGAACTCTGTAACATGACCCAATACGTCTCCTCGTCTGACTCATCCCTTTCACATGAAGCATCTGATGCAACCGTACTCAGACAGAATTCGAATGTACTCACTAAAGACGCTCTGAGTATTATTGACTAAATTCTGGCCATCCTCACTCTCACCGACCTTCGCTCTGCTCAGAACCTCAATTTTCCAATTTGGACACTTCACTGCAGCAGAACCAAAAATTTTCCCTTAGCTTAGATACGGAAGCGCATAAGAGATGAACTCTCTCTACGCTAGTAAAACTCAAAAGACGAAGCGCTATCTTCTAAAACACGCGTCTTATCCCTACATATCGCGATATATAACGACACTCATTTCGTGACCCAATACGTCGAGCCGCACACCGAACATTGACAACTGCTTGGGGATGTAGGATTTATAGGACGATATCAAGAAAACAACTGAAGCGAGACGTTATTCGCTATCTTTATGAAAACGTTGTCTTCGGTAAGGAGTTCAGCTTGCAGATCAAGTGCGCACTACGCGACATGCACATCCGGCGTGGACACGGTCTGTCCTTTAGTCAACAGGGTAGCCCGAAGCTGTTCAACACTAACCCAATGCTGAAGATCGGCTTGAACGAGTGGATGATCACCTAAAAAAGACTCAAGGGCAGATCGATGACGAGCTGGGAGTTTTCACTGGTCAATTCCGCCGCAATAATCCCTGGCAGATACACTCGCCCCTCAGCTAAAGCCTCATCAATAATCAAATATTCTCCATGATTGAAATTCTCAATCCAGCTTGAGGTATCAACGACGATTCCGCTCACGCGAGGTCTCCAAATCTATCTCTAAATTCAACCTCCCCTTAAGCCGAGCGGCTTTTACAGCGGCCTTACTGCGAGCAATCATGGTTAACCCCCTAAATGAGCGTATCCGTAATTCCTGAGCCAGAGGCATTACAAGCTTCTTCTAGTAAATGACTCAAAAGATTCGCGGTGACTCTTCTCGTTGGAGTAGATGTATTCATACTATCATTCATATGATTTCGAAAATTCTTCGTCTCACCTATTGCTGCTTAAACTCTTTTTACAGTACATGGGAGGCATGGCAATAGCCGTCGCCCCATTATCATCGGCTATCTCACCATCATCTCTTTGGCTCTCTCGGGTACAAGAATTTTGAGTTCGCCTATCGCTATACACCTTCCCTAGCCATCATGCCCAAAGAATAGGAATCCCATAAGGTTTCATGTGGACATCATGTGTCATGATCGTCAAATTTTCAAGTTGTGCTTGAGCGATAAGCATTCGATCAAAAGGGTCATCATGATGACGAGGCAAACCTCCAGCAATCAGTCCATGTTGAATGGTTATCGGAAGTTGGAGAAAACGATTGGCTTCTAGCGCTTCTTCTAGTTCATCAGGAGCTTCAGCTTTCCGAGAGCCTTTTTGATTGAAATTTCCCATGCGGTGACAGCATTGACGTATACCGCATTCTTTCCGTCCTTAATGGCCGAAGCCGCTTTAGCCGTGGGGGACTGATGATCACCCATCCACCAGAGGAAAACATGAATATCTAACAAGAGTTTCATGCCTCTTCACCCTTAAATGCCCGTGTAAGACTCTCAGGTAGCTCATCAAACCCTTTAGCTATCTTAACCTTGCCTTTCCAATACCCCGGTTTCCGTATTCCTTTATGGGGTTGATAGGCAATGAGTTTTGCCATTGGCTGACCGGCTTTGGCAATGATCACCTCTTCACCAGCCGCAGCTAATGCCAAAAGTTGAGAGAGACGAGTTTTCGCGTCATAGACATTCACCATCTTCATCAGAATCTCCAATCATAATTAGTCTAGTCTGACCAATTAAATTATATCCTGTCATACCCTATCTTGTAATGAAGCATTCCATTTCTCATTTTTTGATGTGAAAAAGAAGCATGGCGGACTTCTGACCAAAAGATCTACTGAACCTTCTAACCGTGATTCTTCTAGATGATTCGTTTCAATGTCGCTTCAATATTGACTAGTTCATCTATACGCATTTCCTCTTCAAGCAGAACAACATTAGCTAACGATAGGCTTGTCATCTCACGATTTTGACATAGACATGCTCACTCAATGAGTGAACATATGAAAAAGAAGAAGAATCACACACGTTAAACCTTTTAAGTACAGCCACCGATAAGAATATTCAACAATGACGGGTTTCATCAAGAATAGAGTGTTCTTCATGACGAACCTTATACAACCATTCATATTCAACATGATTGAGGAGTAACAAGCACTATGAGTCAGTTTGCCCCCAAACCTGTCCGTGAATTTTTAAAAGATGTCAAACGGGCTTCGACGAAAGAGAAAAAGAGTTTGATTATGAGCATGAAAAAAGCTCAAGACATTGCTGAGGCGTTAGAGGATACATTCACGACTCCTCAGATGTCTCAAAGTTCATAAAAGTTCTCCATGCACGACACCCTCTGCAGCACGCCGTGAGCATGCGCAGAGGCACAGTAATCTAAGAGATTATTGATCGACATCATAATCACCGTCAGTTCGCTACTCGCACTCTGCTAGACACTCTCCAAGAACGTCTTCACGCACAGCCAGTTGGCTCAATGATACCTCTGCGACTCATCACTTACAAAACACCTTCAACCAGACGATCACGGAACATTGCCTCAACAACGTCATTGACAATCATTCCAGTCCACAGTCAATGTTGACCATGTTGGGTTCATGGAATGTCCTCAAAAGTTAACCTTTTGACACCCACCCCCTTCAACACTCCCGCATCGTTCTCTCCGCATGGATTATCAAATGAGTCCGCGGTACAATACGAGTCTCTACCAAAAACCAGAAATAGAACGCGTCCCGAGTTTTCAGTTATGGACTCCGACACTCCCCTTATCATTATCGATACGCATGTGCATCTGTACGATTGCTTTGAGCTAGCAACGTTCTTGGACTCAGCCTATAAAAACGCTCAAGCTCACGCCACACTCCAGCAACATCATGGCCCCATCCTCGGTGTTCTACTTTTGACCGAATCGGCATGGGACCATTGGTTTCAACGACTCGTCACATTTGCGGATCAGCACACGACCGTCTCTCACGACACTCCAAATTCTTGGAATTTTCACCGGACCAATGAAGACTTCACCCTCTTTGCTCAGTCATCGAATGATGAAAAACTATTAATTGTGGCAGGACGTCAAATTGTGACCCAAGAAAAGTTTGAAGTCTTGGCCCTCATGACCAGTCAGGTCTTTCAAGATGGACTGACGATTCACGAGTCGATTAAGCAAGTCAAGAAAAGCGGAGGGATACCCGTAATTCCTTGGGCATTTGGCAAATGGTGGGGAGCAAGAGGAAAAAACTTAACCAAATTGATCAAGTCACCAATCATGAATGATGTGTTTCTCGGAGATAATAGCGGTCGTCCCAAATTTCTCCCCTACCCAGGCCATTTCTCCATAGCAAAGACGCAGGGGATTCGAATCTTTCCTGGCAGCGATCCACTGCCCTTAGCATCAGAAGGCTGGCGTCCTTGCAGTGTCGGACTCTCCATCGCGAGCGTGTTAGATTATGAAAGTCCTGGAGCTCACCTGAAGTCTATGCTTCAGAATGCACATAGCTCCATCACGCCTTACTTTCATCATGAACCGTTCTCCCGATTCATCAAAAATCAAGTCGCCATGAAACGAATGACACCGCGGCGCGTCACATCATAAAACGATTATTCGGTTTTTGGGGAAGATCGATACAGTGATGAAGCGAGTCCAAAAATAGACAAGCCATAGATGAGCCACTTGGAGGGATCGAAGTTATACCATCGGAGGCCATTGCGATAATCACTCGGATACATGTGGTGATAGTTGTGATAGCCTTCTCCAAATGTCACGAGTGAAATGAACCAACTGTCACGACTTGAGTCTGCATGCCCATGTGGTTGACTTCCCCATAGATGGCAGATGGAATTAATACAAAAAGTTGAGTTGAGTACAAAAAACACCCGCCCGACTCCGGCTAAGAGAAAGCAGCCGATACCGCCAACCCATCCGTTCGAGAGAAACCCAACGATAAACGGCAGAAGCAGACCAGAAACAATAATCGGTACATAGTACCGATGTTGCCACATGACGACCGGATCCTTCACCAATCGAGCAGGAAAGGGGCCGTTGCGATGCGGGTCCTTCCAAAACAACCAAGCACAGTGACTAAACCAAAACCCTCGCTTAGCGTTGTATGGATCTTCTTCCTGATCGCAGCGAGAATGATGACGAATATGATCACGTGCCCATTTCAAGGCAGAGTTTTCCAGCGCCCATCCTCCACCAATTAACAACGCGGCCTTCACCCAATTGGGGCAGGTAAAGCTCCGATGCGTCACTAACCGATGATATCCAACGGTAATGCCTAATCCACTGGCGATATACATCACCACGAACATCGTCCAATCCACCCAGCTGTAGTCGTAAAAATAGGCAAAGGTCGGAAGACCGATCATGGCTCCTAACGCGATAAGACTAAAAAGGAAGGTAGTAGGGAAATCAAAAGCGCGCGTACGTAGCGGAAGTAAAGTTGTAGCGGTCATATGCAGAGCGTTCAAGAAAGTATCGGCGGAGAGGCTTTCTATTTAGAAAGCCTCTCCGTATACGAACTCAGTATCAACAAATTGTTAGAATCGGTTACCCCGACCACCGCCGCGGTTGCCACCGCCGCCACCAAATCCACCGCCGCCGCCACCAGTTCGAGGAGCCATTGGCTTGGCTTCGTTCACGGTGAGGGTACGACCACCCATTTCAGTGGAATTTAATGCGGAAATAGCTGCTTCAGCTTCTTCCGAGGTAGACATTTCAACAAAACCAAAGCCACGCGACTGTCCGGTAAATTTGTCCGTAATCACTCGCGCAGACTGCACCGTGCCATGCTCAGCAAACAATGCTTCCATTTCAGCCTCTGTCGCAGAATACGGCAAACCACCCACATAAATTTTTGAACCCATGAGGTTCCTCCTTTAAAGTA
Source organism: Nitrospirales bacterium (assembly GCA_021603905.1). Classification (GTDB taxonomy): domain Bacteria; phylum Nitrospirota; class Nitrospiria; order Nitrospirales; family UBA8639; genus JAGQKC01. The sequence continues at coordinate 17,735 of BQIU01000066.1, read as the reverse complement.
AAGATACTTGACATTGCTTTGAGCTGGAGAAGATAAACACATCGGGAAGGGGTAGGCCGCGGACGCGACAATTGAGGCGACTCTGGTCAGGCTTCCTAGTAGACTCCCTGGCAAAACAACATCGGTTATTGGACCTGACTCACTATCCCGTTATCATTAGGTCCCTTGTGACACGGTACTTTTAGCCTAGCATAGCGTTTCAGAAAAAGATACAAAAACTTTCGCAAGGAAGAAAGCTCAATAATTGCTGACTTGACAAATTTGCTGCGACTGACAAAGAACCAGATCCTTTCTTAGACTTCCTACTCCAGTAAAGAACAAATCGTGAGAAAAACTCACTTCTCTCAATTGGAATTTAGTCCTTTAACGTTCCCATCCAACCAACATAGAAAAACTAAGCAATATAACAACATTGTCCAACTTACCGTAAGGACTCATTCATCAACCTTCATATCTGTATGCACAAAGCATGAAATTCCTTTTCCAAAGATCCATAGAACGGACAAGTTTTCAACACCACAGTTCTCGTGCTCTTTACTCTACCAACTAGTTGGTTTATAATGAAAAGGTTAATTCCCATTTAAGGAACCCATGTATGCCTGACCGAAAAGAACAGATTTTAGACGTGGCGGAGGAACTCCTTCAAACTCGAAGCTTTAGTGCCTTTAGCTATCAAGACGTGTCTGATCGCATCGGTATCAGTAAAGCCACAATCCATCACCACTATCCCAGTAAAGACGATCTCAGCCTGGCGTTAGTGACTCGATATCGTACGTCACTCATCTCGACATTGGAAAAGATTACCCAAGAATACACGACTCCATGGAAACAACTCGAGGCTTATACATTGCTCGTTTCGCAAGTCATGCAGTCTGGCCATAAAATTTGTCTTACAGGATCACTCCAATCCGAGTACGAGATTATCGCAAACGAGACGAAGCAGGAGCTCGCGAATCTCTGCGCATTTGTTCATACATGGCTGACCCGGCTCCTAGCTGACGGCAAGAAACAGCAAATGATGACATTTCCAGGCCCCCCTGAGGACCAAGCCTCGTTGATTCAAGCCGCCCTTCAAGGTGCTTTGCAACAAGCACGAGCCCATGGACCGAAACAGTTCACAACTGTAGTCCGCCAAATAAAGGCCATGCTAAAAACATCATGAGGTCTTGACTTTGTATTGCGCATCATTATCTACCTACTAGTTGGTCGTATATTATCAATATTTCAATAGAGGAGAATTCTTATGAGCGCGACAGCAACACCATCCTACCTCACGCTAACAGACGAAAATTTCCAACAAAAGGTGACCGAGAATCCTCAGCCGGTTCTTGTGGATTTTTGGGCGCCCTGGTGTGGCCCCTGCCAAGCCATGAATCCGACGATTCAAGAACTGGCGAACGAATACACGGGAAAGGTTTCAGTGGGAAAAGTCAATGTCGATGAGCAACCTACTCTAGCGGCTCAATTTGACATTCAATCAATCCCGGCTCTCTTGGTCTTTCAGGAGGGAAAGGTCGTCGAGACAGTGGTCGGTGCGGTGCCTAAGAAGGTGCTCACTGACACACTCGATACCGTTTTGACAGCAGTCTAAGAAAAAACCTGCATTTCTTCGGTGCCTAATCGAGTGAAGGAGTAAGCGTATGCCTATGTCGTACGAAGCTATATCCACGATGCGAAGTTTAAGCTGGCTCGTATTCCCAAGCCAGACCTAAAACCGGTCACCTTCTGATCAAAGTGAAAGCGACCAGTCTGAACCCAGTTGACTGGAAAAATTCGTACGCTCGACGTCCCAACTGCTCCTGACCTTCCTGCGGTCTTGCACGGCGACGTCTCAGGAGTCGTTGCCGAAGTCGGAAAAGGTGTGGCAACGTTTCACGTTGGAGACGCCGTGTATTGGCTGTGCAGGAGGGATCAAGGATCAAGGAGGAGCGCTGGGTGAATATATACTGGCCGATGCTGGGCAGCTGACACCTCTTGTGGATTCTGAACGGTTCACACTCGCTCAAGTGAACGCAGCACATAAATACTTTGCGGACAATAAGCATACGGGAAAAATTGTCATTGAACCTCCATCATAATCTAATATTTTTCTACAGTTGGAAATGAATTTTCCCCCAGAATAACAAACAGAACGGACGACAACATGAAAAACGAACACGCCACGAAAGAATCAGAACCTTGGATCGAAGAATTTACACGTCTGTACGAAACCGCCGTTCAAACGTTTGCCAATGGCGTAAGAGGACCGGACCGAGTTTTCTCCGATAAAGACACCAAGCAATTGGCTGCAATTGGAGCGACGCCGCAAGAAATATATGATTTCGTCGAAGATTGGCATGACGCTGGCGAACCGGACTTCCCAACGGTATTACGCATCACAGCGGTACGAAGAGATTATTTTTTGCGCGAACAACACGGAAATCCTTCTGATAAGAACGTTTCGATGAACGATCTCCCATCGATGAGTGCAGTGTTAGGAGGATACCGCTGGCTGCCGCGAATCATTGAAAAAGCCAAAGCCAAACTTCAAGGAGAAATGCCTCGGGAACTGATGTATGGATGCGGAGGAGATCGCCCATTCCTCAGAAAGATTGGTATTGACCCAGCTGAGTTTCTTCAGGTCGTGTGGGAAACAAGAAGCGATGAACAACAAATCCTCGACTATGTAAAACACAAATCTTCAGGACCCCATCCGACCTAATGCTTTAACAGGGGCCGGTACAGTCCGCGGCTTCTTGATCATATGCGACTTTCCTTGTAACTTCGGTATGTATGAGAACTCTTTGCGTGTTCTGTCAATGATTCGATCATGTCTTTCATCCTGTTTTACAGCTCGTCATATGAAAAACTTATAAAAATGGTAACGAGCGATTTTTTTGACAGAATTTCTCTTCGATTTTATAATCCAGTCATCTCTTTTACTTACGACTAATTCGCCAACCAAATATAGGTCCGTCCATCAACACGAAAGACCTCAACTAGGTTCCTGCACAAGAGCATGACAAAGACGATCAACCTGCCGATACTGAAAATAACCTCCGATTGACAATGTAAACCTATCGTCAAGTGTTTGGCTTATTATGGGATATGGTTATTATCTAATACTTCGCGGATTAGTAGTTTTGGAGCAGAACTTGTTTGCGGCCGCAATGAAATCCTGAAAATGATGGAGACTTCATGAACAACCAATTTTTTAAAGGGCATGGGTTAGGGAATGATTACATTGCCCTTGAACCTTCTAGCCTCAGCTTCAAACTCACCCCTCGTATCATTCGGACGATCTGTGATCGAAATTGGGGAATCGGAAGCGATGGAATCTTAGCCCTTCACCCCACGAAGAAAGCCAACTTTGGATTACGTATTTACAACCCTGATGGATCAGAAGCTGAGAAATCCGGGAACGGCCTGAGAATTTTTGGGTGCTATCTCTATGCCACTCGAAAAACCCGGAAACGGAAATTTAGCGTCCTCACCAAAGGCGGGCTCGTCCAGATTCACCTAGGCGTCAATGGAGATGGGTATGTTCACGAAGCCACGGTTGAGATGGGACGGGCCTCGTTCCAACCTATTACGCTTCCTTGCACGCTTCGCGTTCCCGAACTTATTCAGCAACCGGTTAAAGCTGCCGGGCAATCGCTTCGATTTATGGGGGTTAGCGTCGGGAATCCCCACTGTGTCGTCTTTAAAGAAAAAGGCAGCACATGGACGCGTGAAGACTTGCTAGAGATTGGTCCCGAACTCGAAAACCATACCATTTTCCCAAAACGCACGAATGTTCAGCTGGCCGTGCCGCTCGGCCAAAAATCCATTTCGATTCTCATTTGGGAACGGGGGGCAGGTGAAACGCAAGCTTCTGGTTCGTCTGCCTGCGCTGCAGCCAGTGCGGCTATTCGCTTAGGATTAGTCAAAAGCCCTGTCACCGTCAAAGCGCCAGGCGGGAACCTCGAAGTGGCCGTTGACCCTCAATATAACATCACCATGAAAGGGCCGGTCGCAGAAGTCGCAAGAGGAGAATTTAGTACTCCATTCATTCATCATTTTCGACAATCAGAAAAAAAATAGCTCACAAACACTTAACTGAGGGCTCGTTCAATGCGTCGGAGTATCGTGAACGTGAGAATCTTCCGATATCGGTTCTGATTCGTGGTTCCCCACGCCGTGCCACAGGTCTCATCAAACCAGCTCCAGTAGCGTTCTTGTGCATGTGGTCCTACTACAACTGGTCTACGCATCACTGGGCTCACCTTAGGACGGGGGAGATGCCCACGATTCGATGAAGCGTGTCCATTTCGATAAGATGTCGATCAACTCAATCAAGCCTACAGTCGTTTCAATAATAGCGAACCCGCAGAACGATCAGCCGAATAGACTAGACGTACACATCGCAACCACACACATTGACAAGCGAATGTTCAAAGGTGCGACGATAACTTCTGCATGTATGACGTGAGTCATTACGCGGGGTTCGTTGATAGGCGTCAGTTCCAACTCATGAGGTTTCGCTATAGATTTTGAGTATCCTTTCACGTATTCTCATGAATTGATGTCGTCAGGCATTTGATAAAATTGATCGCCTACCAGAATTGAATTCATTCCCCACTCATCTTTTATTACATCAACATGGAGGTATCATATGGGGCTCTTTGATTTTGTCAAAGATATCGGAGAAAAAGTTTTTGGAGAAAATGACGAACCAGCTGTAAAAGTTAAGGAACACATTGAATCACGCAATCCAGGCATCAAAGATCTCAACGTCGAATTTAAAGATGGCAAAGTGAATCTCTCTGGTGACGCGGGGAGTGCAGAAGCCATGGAAAAAGCGGTGTTGCTTGCGGGAAATGTTCAGGGTGTCACAGACGTTGGAGCTGACAAGGTTAAAGCTCCATCCCAAACGAATAATGTGGAGTACTATGTCATTGAAAAAGGCGACACGCTTTCTGGCATAGCCCAAAAAATTCTCGGCAATGCCATGGACTATCCGAAAATCTTTGAAGCGAATAAAGAAGTCATCAAAGATCCAGATTTAATCTATCCAGGGCAAAAAATACGAATTCCTAAAGGATAAGCTGCCAGTCCTTTTACCTTCTCTGATATGTTCAATTGACCAGAGAGGCGTCTAACCGGTCGCCTCTCTGGTAGCACCTCTGGCCAAGTGGCCTCCTGGTCCGATCTCTCCCTCTTTACTTATCATGCCTGAACTCTTATAGGGTTACCACCTATAGCGAGACGGGAAATGGTTTGGGTAGACTTTCCACCCCATCTGGTGATCTGTCTGTACCTAAGGGAGCCAGCAGGATGCATATGTTGAATTCCGTTCTTCTTAATGTTTTCTGGGACCGTTTGTCTGATTACCTCGGGGCCTTCCTTCCGTTCTTACTATTGAGTGAGGAAGTACGATGACAGATGACTTTTGGCGCCTGGCTGGCAAACGCTCATGCAACAAGGTGTTCACCACTGACAGGGTGAGAATGTGCAAAGACATGGAGGGAAGACTATGCCATTCGGCGGTTTAGGTCGGCGTCGTATCCCAGGACAACGGCGCCCTCGAATGAGCTTGAAAATGCGCCTGATCCCGATTGTCCTGTTTGCCTGTTACGGACTGTATTATTATGTGTCTAATCAAGAAATCGTTCCCATCACCGGCCGCGCTCAGTTAGTTGAAATTGACCGTCAACAGGAAGTGGCTCTTGGGGTGCAATCCTACCAACAAATTCTCAGTGAATCCCAAGTCGTGTCTCAAGGAGAAGCCGTCGATCTCGTACGACGTATTGGGCAACAACTGGCCAAGGCTGCCGTTGACGTCGATCCTGGATTTCAATGGGAATTTAATGTCATCAATTCAGAGCAGGCCAACGCCTTTGCCTTACCTGGAGGGAAAACCGCCGTCTATACCGGGCTCCTGCCGGTGGCAGAAAATGCCGATGGGCTTGCCGTGGTCATGGGGCATGAGATCGCCCATGCCATCGCTCGTCATGGGGCCGAACGCATGGCACATCAAAAACTTATGCAAATCGGATCCATGGCAGCCAGCGTGGCATTGGGAGATATGGACTACGATACCCAACGAATGGTCTTGGGGGCCCTGGGAGTCGGAGCCCAGTATGGCATTATGCTTCCATTTTCCCGCGATCATGAATCAGAAGCCGATTACATGGGTCTGTTATTTATGGCCAGAGCCTGCTTTGACCCGACCGAGGCCCCGGAATTGTGGGAACGAATGGGGATGATGAGTCAAGGCAAACAACCAACTGAATTCATGTCGACTCATCCCAGCCACGGTACTCGTATTCGGCAATTCGAGGAATGGATGCCGGAAGCGCTTGAAGTGCGTGCGCAACATTGTCAATCGTAATGGTTACTTGGAGTTGCGTTCGACGCTATGGTGCACCGACCCGATTCACTCGTTCTCATCCGAAACCTCTATCGTCTGTTGAGCAGAATAGCGTCTATGGGTATCGTGGCGGAATCGTGCTTGGCGGAGTAGCGTGCGGAGGTCAGGCGAGAGGTGTCCCTCAAATGAAACCTTGCCATTGGTGACCACAGTCACGGGTTGAGAAAAATCAACTAACTCATTATTCAAAAAGACGGTATACCGTCGCACCCTGGTGGTCTTGACGTCAATCCGATTCGGCGAGATCACTTTGGCATCGAGCTTGGCATACACTTTCTCGGCAATCCATTCATCACGGTGATCGATTAACTGTTCTGAAAAGGCGGCGATTTGGTCCGTCGCATCAATCCGCACCCAAGCAAAACTTTGTAAATGCGTGGCATCCCGAACCACGGACACTCGCTGAGCAATCGGCCCTCGCTTTTGTTTATCAAACCACGAAATCAATGCCGGCAATTCTTCCCTTGGAAAAAAATGTCCTCCAGCATGCGGATGGGTGAAATTATGTTCCTGATACACATGCGGAATGCCACGATTGTTCATTTCATTGACCAACGAACGACTGAGACTCACCGGCATGACTTCATCATGCAGACCGTGAATAATGTAGATGGGCGTGTTTTGTAAGTTATCGAGGAAGGGAAACAGCACATCATCAATACCACTCGCCATTGGGGCAATTCCGGCAAACATATCAGCATGATGCATCCCGATAATCCAAGCCCCCACTCCGCCATTCGACATCCCGGTCAAGAACACTCGATCACGATCAATATGATATTGCACTTGAAGCGTATGCACGATGTTCAGTACCAGTTCTTCAGCCGAACGGCTCCACCAGGCCCCCATTGAGATCGTCGGGCACACAAGGATGTATTGGTCATTTAATCGTGGCACCCACCGCTCGAGATAGGACTCACCAGTAAATCCCGCACCATGCAAACACACAATCAGTGGATAGGATTTGCCAGGATCGTACGAAGGCGGAACATAGAGGCTGTATCGATACTGACGTCCTCGTAAGGCGATTACCTTTGATGGCTGTGGTCCCACCTGTTGCTGAGAAAAACTTTGGGGTTGTCTGATAGCTTCCGACACGGCCGACACAGAGGCATCCGAATGCTTCAAAATATCAGACAACACGGTTTGTGCAGACTTGTGGCCTGAAGCCGAGAGATATTGTTGAACAAGCAGCGTGAGGGAGGTGGATGTTTCCGAAATATTTTCTGAAGAGAGTTCTGCTGCGTCTGTTATACCAAGACTTGAAAACCCGAACAGCAGCAAGAGAAGCAGGCTTAAGATGGTCAATACATATCTCATATGATGAGTATCATTTTTGATAAATCAATTCCATTACATAACATCACCCTACCAACCCTTCAAACATTCAGTCAAAGTTAAACAGCGAAAGTCCGCCTGCTCCCTATCAGCATTTCTCTCCTTTTTCATAAATTCGAGTCTGACCCCTTATGTTTGATGCGCCTGTCGGACCATCCTTCGGCAAACTCAGGATGGCACTTCGGTAAGCTCAGGATGACCATTTGACGAGCCGTCCTGGAGTTGTCTTCCAACGTCATCGGCCGAGTTTACTTTTCACCATCGAGAGCACGGCCGAAATGGTTCCGGGAATAAATGCGGCTATCGCTTGCGGATCCATTTTAATGAAATTCATCAATTCTTGTTTGTCAATCGGCATTCGATGTGTCAACCGATGCAAGACTTCTCTCACAAACGATTGTCGTAAACTCGTAATACGTTCATTCAGGGCATTTTTCTGTACGTCATTGACTTCATACCGTTCAAAAATCTTTTTCCGATAGCGCATGTCGTCATAAATTTTCTCAATGGCACGCTCATGGCCCCACATGGTTGCTGAATAGACATTCATACCTTCGCCATAGCGACATTCACATTTGGTGGAAAACGCAATCTTATCCGACGCTTTGGCCAGATCAAGCCAAAATAAATATTCTTCCCCTGTAATGGTAAATTCGATCGGATAGCGAATGTCGGGCATTTTTTTGAATCGATAGACGATCGTTGACTGACCCAAGATATTCCCCACGATAATTTGCGTAAACATATCCGCTCGGAACTCATACAGATGGGTGGTGCCTTCGATCAGCGGATGATCTTCCATATTCACCCGCTTCATCCGATCAAAGGCTGAAATCTCCTGGTGCAACTGATAGTGATCGGTAAAATAAAAATCATAGCCTTTATCTAAGGCAAGGATTGCGTTAGCTAGATGATCATCCGTCCATTCATCATCAGAATCCAAGAATGCCACGTATTCCGTTTCGGGTCGTAACTCATCAAGGGCTCGGTTTCTAGCTCGCCCTTGCTTCATATTTTTCTCCTGCTTAATAATTCGAATTTTTTCTGGATGAGCATTCATGATGTCCTCAATCTCCGATTCGGGCGTCACCGGAGAGACATCATCTACAATGATAATTTCATAATCCTCAATGCCCTTTTGCTCAATGGCAGACGTGATGCACTTTCTCAAGACCCCCTCCTTCTTTTGAAAGTAGGGAATGACTACTGCTGTACGAATATTCATCTTGAGTCCTTTCTCACTGAATCTTTCGTATGGGACTATCCACGTCGAAGCTTACGTCCAACAGTATGGCGATTTTCCGCATCCGTTCATATATTCAATGTGGAGCACAACGATACCGCGAGGTTGATGAGGCGTCATCATGAAGGAACTATTGAGACAGACACCCGGTCGTGTCTTCGGTCATATCAACAAAGAACTTGAGGGATGACCCGTCCCCAAAGCTTATCACACAGCCTCATGATCTATGGACCGCATGAACGACGACAATTTTCAATTGGTACTACTCACCATAGATTCGACCATACATAACTCTCAATCAGACTGAGTGGACCTTCCCGGTCAAAACCATGTCATCACCGAGCATTTCAACTGTTAGGTCGTCAATCGAGAACGCTTGCGACAGATGTGTTGGCGACTGACCACCAATGACCCCTTTTGCATTTTGGCCACCTAACATCCGGGGAGCCACATAGAGTTGCACCTGATTGGCAAAACCTCCATGAAGGATGGCGGCATGTAATTCACTGCCTCCTTCCACCAACACATTCGTGATCCCCAACTTTCCAAGCGTTTGAAAACATGCCGTTAAGGACACATGACCTTTTTTCTGAGGAAATTCGAGCACCGTCACATGAGCTTTTTTCAGCAGCGCTTTTTTGGTTTTTGGCGCCTGCGCGGTTGTGCAAAGAATCGACGGTTGCTCAAGCGTCCATCGCAAGACTTTCGACGTTGGAGAGATTCGTAATCGACTATCGAGCACGATTCGCGTCGGTTGTCGCGCATGGGTTGATCGTTGAGAAGAGAGGCCCTTTCGTACCGACAATTCCGGATTATCTTTGATGACGGTGCCAATCCCGACCATGATGGCATCGACCTGACTTCGCAGCTCATGCACATGTTGTCGAGCCAGCTCCCCCGTAATCCATTGAGATTCACCCGTGGCTGTTGCGATTTTCCCATCAAGTGTCATCGCGGCCTTCAGAATGACAAACGGTAGCCCAGTGCGTATCCAATGGCTAAAGACTTGATTGAGTTCCTGTGCTTCGCGTTCCATGCAGCCAACATCGACCTGGATTCCTGCCCGTCGAAGTTGTCGTATCCCCTTTCCCCTCACCTTGGGGTTTGGATCTCGCATAGCGACAACGACACGTCGCACCCCAGAAGATTGTACTGCCGGCACACAGGGAGGTGTTCGTTTTGAGGTATGACAACAGGGTTCGAGATTGAGGTAGATTGTTGCGCCACGGGTTTTAGGGCCAGCCTTCTTCAGCGCAATCACTTCAGCATGCGGGCTCCCCGCTTGACGATGATACCCCCGTCCTACCACATGACCATTTTGGACGATTACGGCCCCAACCATCGGATTGGGGCTGGTGTGGCCCTTCGCCTTTTCAGCCAGACGAAGGGCCTGTTTCATGTACACCGAGTCTTGAGAGGCGTTGTTCACCGGCGGGACGTTGATTTTCGTGTGCGAGAAACTGGGCTACGGGATTGACTTCGAACCTTACGAGAGACTTTGCTTTTGGTCTTTGCCGGAGCTTTGGCTTTGGCTTTGGCTTTGGTTTTCGCCGGAACTTTGGTGTTGCTCTTCGCTGAAGCCTTACCTTTGCTCGACGCTGGAACCTTGACTTTCACACTCGCCTTCACGCTTTTCGTTGAACGCGCCTTTTTCTCTGAAGGCGTTATTTCCTTTTTTGGTTTCCCTTCGAGTGTTGACACGGCTGCCTGCGCGGCGGCCAATCGCGCAATTGGAACACGATACGGAGAACAGCTCACATAATGTAATCCAAGTTTGTGGCAAAATTCGACAGAACTCGGATCCCCACCATGTTCTCCACAAATACCCAGCTTAATATTCGGACGGGTTGCACGGCCAGCGTTAATGGCCCAGATCATCATCTCTCCAACCCCCTCACGATCAAGAATGGCAAAGGGATCAAATTCCAAAATATTCTCAGCTTTCTTGTCTATAGAAGACTTGCACATCCGGCACACCATGTTTTTCCAATCAACATTCGTGCGCTGGCAGTAGGGGCATCGATCCTGTCGATCCATATAGAACCCCGTAAACTTCGCGGAATCGTCACGAGAAAATCCATAGGTGGTTTGCGTTAAATCATTCGTGCCAAATGAGAAGAACTCGGCTTCTTGAGCAATATGACCAGCCGTCACTGCCGCGCGAGGCAACTCAATCATGGTTCCCACTAAATAGGTCAACTTCATGCCACAACGCGCCATCGTATCTTCCGCCACTTCACGGATCAGCTCTTTTTGGGCTTTCATTTCAGAGGCCATGCCAACCAGCGGAATCATTATTTCTGGAACAATCTTTTTTCCCTCTTCTGCCACTTCACACGCCGCTTCAAAGATGGCTCGAATTTGCATACGGGTAATCTCAGGCATCGTAATACCCAATCGACATCCCCGCAGCCCGAGCATTGGATTGAATTCATGAAGCTCGTCCACACGTGCCAACATCTTTTTCTTTTCTTGAATGTCGAGGGGATTACCATTGGTTGCCTCTAAGCGGGCCAAGTCCACCATCAGGTTTTCCCGCTTAGGTAAAAACTCATGAAGTGGAGGGTCTAAGAGACGGATCGTCACGGGATACCCCTTCATCTCCCGATACAAACCTATGAAATCTTGCTTTTGTAATGGAAGCAATTGTGCCAAATACTTTTCGCGATCTTCCCTCGAAGAGGCTAAGATCATTTGCTGCATGATCTCCACGCGGTCTTCCGCAAAAAACATATGTTCGGTACGGCAAAGCCCAATACCTTCGGCCCCAAACCCCCTGGCAATTTGCGCTTGATCTGGCACATCTGCATTGGAACGGACTCGCAAGGTCCGGAAATTATCAGCCCATTTCAGAAGCGTAGAAAAATACTGATATTTCTCAGACTGGGAGGCATCCATTTTCCCTTGAATGACCTGAATGACCTCTGAGTCCACAACGGGAATATCCCCCGCATAGACCTGTCCTGTAAATCCATTGAGGGAAATCGGATCACCTTCAGACAACACCATCGTTCCCATGCGAACTTTTCCATCTCTCAGCACTTCCACACCGTCACACCCCGCCACACACACTTTTCCCATTTGTCGCGCAACCACCGCGGCATGAGACGTCATGCCTCCCTTCGCGGTCAAAAACCCTTCTGCCGCATGCATCCCATGAATATCATCAGGACTGGTTTCTTGCCGTACAAGAACGGCCCGTTCGCCTCGACTTTTAAGTTCCACCGCCAAATCAGCTGTCAAGACGATTTTTCCCGCTGCCGCTCCTGGGCCAGCAGGCAGTCCTTTGCCCACGGATTGAAACTTTTCTTCTTCTGACCGTTCAAAGATTGGATAGAGATATTGCGATAACTGCTCTGGAGCCACACGTTGTATGGCTTCGCGCCGATCAATCAATCCTTTTCTCACCATATCAACGGCAATTCTGACTGCAGCAATTCCCGTGCGTTTGCCTACACGAGTTTGCAACATATACAGCTTGCCTTCTTGAATCGTAAACTCTAGGTCCAGCATGTCACGATAATGCTTTTCCAACGTCTTCTGTGTTTTGGTGAGGGCTTTATACGCCTGCGGTAATTTTTCACTTAACGCCGAAACTGGAAGGGGCGTGCGAATACCAGCTACCACATCTTCTCCTTGAGCGTTTAAAAGACATTCCCCGAAAAAGACCGGCTCCCCCGTTGCGGGATTTCGTGTAAAGGCCACACCGGTCCCACTGGTGTCTCCCATGTTTCCAAAGACCATCGCCACTACATTAATGGCCGTCCCCCATTCATCAGGAATGTCATACAGTCGTCGGTATGTCACCGCACGATCGCCGAACCACGATTCAAACACCGCATTCACCGACATACGCAATTGCTCAAATGGATCCTGGGGGAAGTCTCGACCCGTCTCATCTCGGACCAATTGAGTGTAGCGAGTCACAATCTCGTGAAGGGCGTCTTCGGATAAATCCGTATCATGGACGGCATTGTGGCTCTGCTTCACTTCGCCTAACACTTTTTCAAAATGCTCTCTGGGGACATTCATGACCACATTGCCAAACATAGCGATAAAACGACGATACGCATCAATGGCAAATCGTGCGTTTCCAGTTTTCTTCCCAAGTCCCTTGACCGTTTGATCGTTCAAGCCTAGATTGAGCACCGTATCCATCATTCCCGGCATGGACGCACGAGCTCCAGACCTCACGGAAACCAAGAGCGGGGTGTCCACGTCTCCTAAGCGAGCCTTCATGGACTTTTCAACACGCTTTAAACCCTGGAGTGCCTGATCCCACATACCTGGGGGATAGCGCTTCTTTGAGTGAAAATACTCCACACACGCCTCTGTCGTAATCGTAAAGCCTGGTGGCACAGAAATGTTGAGATTTGTCATCTCGGCCAGACCAGCTCCCTTCCCCCCGAGGAGCTCCTTCATCGAGCCTTTACCCTCTGCCTTCCCATCACCATAATAATAGACGTATTTTTTGTGACGCATGACGTCGCTCCCCCCTAAAATAATGCTCGCTTCGCTGTTTGCGTAAGACCTCGATGAGTCAGGTCTTCTGATTTGGTGCCAATCAGGACAACCCCACATTCACTCACCATTCGATGGAGCATTTGATAACTCATAAATAAAGAATAGAGAAAGATTACGTGAAACACAATCGACAATTACTATACCTGTTCATTCAGACGTTACAAGCGTCTCGCATAGCGAGCAACGAAGTAGTGCTTGGCCCACATACCAGCTCCTATTACCATCATAACAAACAGCACAAGACCAATGAGACGGTAATCTTCATTCCGCTGCTCTTCATAATGGAGCGTTCCATTCACCCCCACGGTCAACGCCTGCCCTTCACGAATGGTATGCGTTTTCCCAGATGGATCTGCAAGATCTAGCCATTCCGTGCACACTTTCATGGGCCGATCAACCCCAACCACCTCCATCAATCTCACCTTCACACAATAATTGCTACTGACATCATAGATTTCTGGTTTGGATAATGCGACATCTAAGTTGAGCCCACTTACCCACCACCCGAGCACCATCAGACCATTACAGACAAGAATGAGCGCAACCGTGACCCCACGGGTGAACCAAAGCAATCGTCTGTCTCGATCGGCGGTCGACATGAAACGAGTTCCACACCTTCATCATGAGAATGTCACATCATCCATTCCTGTGAGATATTTCTATAACCAGTCGTCATTAGTTCACCGACGTGTCAACGCGTGAAAAATCGGCCAAAGTGAAAAACAGGTGATTGACCCGACCCAACAACGAAAGACGATTCGCACGGATGTGTTGATCAGAGGCATTCACCATGACGCCTTCAAAAAATCCATCAATCGGATTTTTCAATTGTAACAATGTCGTCAATGCACCGGCATAATCTTGAGAAGACAAATGCACGTCCATCGAGATTTGCGCGGCATCAACGGCTTCAAGCAGGTTCGTCTCCACATCATGTTCAAATAAGGTCTGATTGACTTGGGTCGCACGCCACTGCTCTTTCTGAAGGATTCGACTCACTCGTTTATAGCCGCCAATTAATGGGGTAAATTCTGGTTGAGTCGCAACTTGTTGAAGTGCATGCATACGGGCGACTAAATCAGTGAAATCACAAACGCCTGGTGGTCGAGCTGACAGGACGGCATCAATCTGATCATCTGGAACGCCATAACGCGTTTTCATAAAAAACCGGAGTCGTTCGAGTAAAAACTCTACGAGACTGGGCCCAATTGAATCATTCGATGCCGGTCGTGCAACATTTTGAGACTTCAATATCTGTTCTGCCTGAGCAATCAGTTGAGTCACATTGAATCTCAGATTTTTTTCGACGATGATTCGAACGAGCCCGTAGGCTAACCGCCGCAGGGCCAGCGGGTCTTCAGAACCAGACGGGGTCATCCCAACGAAAAAAAACGCTGTACAAGTATCGAGTCGATCACCGACTCCCAACAAAATTCCCAGATTCGTCTGCGGCAACGGACCATCTGGCGTACCTGGAAGGTACAGTTCACCGAGTGCATCACTGACCTCAGCAGGCTCACCGTCATACTTCGCATATTCCCGACCCATGATCCCCTGAAGTGTGGGAAATTCTCCAACCATTCCCGTCGTGAGGTCAGCTTTGGCAAGATATGCCGCCCGCTCACAGACATCTTTCACAGCATATGCGCCAATCGTTTTTGCAATCTGAGGAACGAATTCTTGTAACCGGCACATCTTCTGATACACCGAACCAAGTTTTCGGTGAAAGGTGATTCCCTGTAATTGTGCAACACGATTCGCTAAGGATATTTTTCGGTCTTCACGGAAGAAGTATTGAGCATCACTCAACCGAGCCGAAAGGACTCGCTCATTCCCTAGGCGAATGACATCCATCTTCGGTAATGTCATATTCGTCACAGTAATAAAATTTGGAAGAAGATACCCATTTTCCCCAATAAGTGAAAAATATCCCTGATGTTCTTTCATTGCCGTGATTAAGACCTCTTGTGGCAATGTCAGAAAATTTGAACTAAAACTTCCAAGAATAGCCTGAGGACATTCTACCGTATACACCGCCTGTTCCAATAATTCTGATTCATGTTCAGCATACACAATGCCTTTGACCGATTTCGCTAACACACTGACTTCTGATTGAATCAAGGCTCGTCGTTCCTGGGGATCAACTATCACGCAACTCCGCTTCATCGCGGCCTCGTATGACGTCGGATGCTTAATCGTGATGGGCCGACCAATATTTGAACGTGGAGTGCCAAGAAATCGATGCCCAAAGGTCTTTGCCCCCGACAACACACCACCAACCTCAAAATGAAGCGTTTGACTCCCATAGAGGGCAAGAATCCATCGAAGCGGACGAGCAAACCGTAACTGAGAATCATTCCATTTCATCGATTTCTTAAACGACAATTGTTGAATGACGTTGGGTAGATGCTCCTTGAGCACCTCCGACGTCCTACGGCCAGACTCGCGCTTCATCGCACACACGTACTGTCCCTTTGCCGTTTCTCGAATTTGAAGTGCATCCACGGGAACACCTTGGGTACTCGCAAACCCTATGGCCGCTTTGGTCGGATTCCCTTGAGCATCATACGCAATAGATTGAGGAGGGCCCATCACCTCCTGAGTCAGTGCTGATTGCTTCGCCACAAGACCATCAATGAAGACCACTAACCTGCGAGGCGTTCCCACTGTCCAAATTGATTCATAGGCCAACCGCTGCTCACTCAGAGACGTTTTCATGAGTGTTGAAAGTTGGTGCAACGCTGAATCAATAGACGAAGCCGGAAGTTCTTCTGTCCCAAGTTCCAGTAAAAATGGAGTAGATATGGATGGTTGACGAGACGTTTTTCGTGTTGATGATCGCGGACGTGTGTTGGCCGGAGATGACGGAACACGCTTTCTGGCTTTCGTTGTGATGTTCCGACTCGTATTTTGAGGCGATGATCTCATGATCGTTGGTTACGCGCGTTGACGTGGTTTAAGAGATTTATGTTTTTGCTCTGTCGAACGTGCCTTCGATATCAGTGGAAACCCAAGCGCTTCGCGTTGCGCCTGATAGCCTTCTGCACATCCACGCGCCAATGCTCGAACCCTGGCAATATACCCGGTCCGTTCCACGACACTGATCACCCCCCTCGCATCAAGAAGGTTAAAAAGATGCGATGTTTTCATGCAGTAGTCATAGGCGGGAATGACTAAGTCATGTTCGAGCAACTGTTGGCATTCCCGTTCATATGCATCGAACGTATGTCGAATCATCTCGACATTTGCCAGTTCAAAATTGTATGTGGAATTTTGAACTTCTGCCTCACGATACAGTTGACCATACGTCACGCCATCAGCCCATTGTAAATCAAAAAAATGATCAACTCCTTGGACATACATGGCAATTCGCTCTAATCCATAGGTGAGCTCGACCGTCACCGGATCAACTTCAATTCCCCCTACTTCTTGAAAATAGGTGAATTGGGTAATTTCCATACCATCCAATCTGACTTCCCACCCTAACCCCCAGGCACCGAGCGTTGGAGACTCCCAGTCGTCTTGAATAAACTGAATATCATGCTCACGTGGGTTGATCCCAAGATGCGCAAGGCTTTTCAGGTAGAGATCTTGTACATCCGACGGGGAAGGTTTTAACACCACTTGATATTGGAAATAATGCTGGAGACGATTGGGATTATCGCCATAGCGACCATCCGTTGGTCGACGACAGGGCTCAACATACGCTGCACGCCACGGCTCCGGACCAAGTGCACGCAGAAACGTTGAGGGGTTGAACGTACCAGCCCCCTTTTCAGTATCATAGGGTTGGGTAAGGATACAGTGCTGTTTAGACCAAAACTGATGAAGGGAGAGGATCAAATCCTGGAGGGTCACAACTTCTTTCAACCGTTCCTGAGAAGGACACGATTCTCATACGGATCGCTGGTCGTTAAGGAACATCAAGGTCAATCACGAAGTTTCATCGTGCACCGCGAAAGGTAGCAACAAACCTGCTGGTAGTCAAGGAAAGTCACACAATCTACGCTTTCACGATGCCTTGGCAAAATGGTCCAGACATGGGGATTCAACTTGTTTTTACTCGCAGCATTGATTTATTATAGCCACGCTTTGTTATTTTTTTAGGAGGGGCCTTTGCTATGAAAAGTTCACTGTATGTCTTGCTAGGAGCTATGGGGCTGGTCATTCTGCTTAGTGGATGCCAACAGCCATACAAAACCGGAAACGGATCAAGTGCCTCAGGTACTTCGGCAGCAA
>BQIU01000065.1 GCA_021603905.1 Nitrospirales bacterium | reverse complement strand
CATGAGGATTCCCATCCATCGTGTCGTTTCACTTCCTTCCAACGCAATTTTCACAATCATCGTCATAGGGACGGAAAGCAGCATCCCAACAGGCCCCCAGACCCAGCCCCAAAACACCAAGGAGAGAAAAACGACTAATGTCGATAACCCTAACTTTCTTCCCATGAGTTTTGGTTCGATGATATTGCCAAAAATGATATTAATGACGACATAGCCGAACGCGACGAATAGAGCTCGTCCAATGCCATACTGAATATATCCTAAAAGGATAGCAGGAACAGCTGAAATGATTGAACCGAGGTTTGGAATGTAATTGAAGAGGAATGCTAATAGTCCCCAGACCAAAGGAAAATCAATTCCTAAGATGGCAACCCAGATTGTCACCGTGACCCCGGTGCCGAAACTCAGGATTGTTTTCATGCCCAAATAACTATTAATCGCGGTTGTTAATTTGCTGAATTGGAGAAACGTGCCTGTAGGGTCACCAAACGCCGCCTGAACTTTATATCGAAAACTCGAAGCTTCGAGTAAAATAAAAATCACGGTTAATAATATGAGAAACGTATTCGTCAGAATGGTCCCGAGTCCGGAAAGCATTTTGGCGACTAATCGCATTGAGGCTCCAGGATCAATATACCGAAGGATCGTTTCTTCAGATAATTGAACACCCATTGATTGCAGCCATTGGATCAAGGGTGCGATTTCCTGCATGAGACGGGTTTGATACCGAGGTAAGGCTTTGGAAAAATCCTGAAGCGAGGTCCCAATAAGGGCGCCGAATGCTAGTCCTAACCCGAGAGCTGCTAGGACAACTAAAAAGACGGCGATAGGGCCGGGAACACGTTTGCGTTGTAACCAAAACACCGGCGACGCGCTAATAATGGCAAGAAGTGCGGAGACGAGCAGGGGGACTAAGATCGACTCAGCGGCCCGCATGCCGGCGACGACAATCACAAATCCTGCAGCTGTCAGTAAAAAGTGCCAGGCTTGCGGTTGAGTCGACTGATCATTCATGTTTGTGTATTCCAGATTGTTCTTTCATGCAAGGATAGTTCAAACTCTTTATGTTGCTCACGTTTCTTATAGCCGATTCAGTTATACCGAAACGATAAGCGCCACTTGTACAATGTTGATACCCAATACGCGAGATAAAACGTCAATCATTGCGAGTACATCCAAGTGGGTATAACCTTCCAATGTTTGATGTGGGTCATGACGCTTAGTTACTTGGATACCTGTAATGCTGGCACCAAAAGGATTGCGAAGTTGCCATTGTTAATTGTCCATCAGTAACGCTTGGTCTTGGGAACGATCGTATCCACTGAGGCCATCTATGATCATAATATTGAATGACCGTAGGAATTCTCAGTGAGGATTGAACAGATAAGACGAGTGGTGCGTTGAACGTTCATGGCCTCAGCACAACACTATAACGTATTCGGATTCGCTATAATCTTTCAACGATTCAACGGCAAGGTCAAGACATGACTGAGAGCATACGAGCAAGAGCTTCATGTGGCCAGGCCGTGGTGATCCACTTTCTGTGTGTCTCAAGTATGCTCTTCGTCGGATGCAGCTCGGATGTTCCTCCAATGCCGTTGTCTCACGGATCACCCCAAATCCCATCGTTGTCTCCGGAGAGGTCTTGGATTGTTGCGCCACCGCTCAAAGGTGAGGAGTATGGAGACTGGTATTTTCTTCGAGCACGCGTTTCCTCCCATACTATCCTCTTTTACCAGCTATGTCTTCGTGACAGAAGGTCTGGAGATGATGGTTGGGCGTTTTACGAGAAAACCTTTGACGAGAATCATCGTGAATATCCTACCGTCGTGCTCAATCGGAAAGTTGATCAAAAGGCGGTGATGAAAGAACTAATTGGAATAATGCTGACGAGAGAAGATCTTGAAAAGGCAGAGCGAGAAGAGCTTATTCTTCATGTGAAAGGAGAGTTTGATACGATGAGAGTACGAATCCAAGCGCCCTATGCCAGAGGATTTTTATCGTTGGTTGATGAATACGTTGATGAGCCTTCTTAATCGATCAATGTACCATTATTCTCTCGTTATCGTCTTATATCCCTTGCCCGTTGTTGTAGATATCCATTCCTGACTGCCCCATACAGATCAAGTGTTCCTTCCTCAACCCCCTGGAATTTTTCTAAATTGAGGGAGCGAAAATTGACCGTTTCTTCTACTTTCATGCCAAATTGGGCAAGAGAAATGGTGGTATCATGTTGGACGACTCGTGGTGCATCGGCTACCTCAATAATAGGGAGGACCAACCAGTTGAAGGGATCAAGGAAAATATCTCCTGCATAGCCGAAGAAATCTCTCGTTGTAAACGAGCCAAGAAAGGGAACGACAAGATAGGGGCCAGGCGGTGTGCCATAGGTTCCTAATGTTTGTCCCATGTCTTCTAGAGGAGTTTTCATATCAAACATAATTCCCGCTGGGTCGAACAGTCCCCCGACTCCTAACGTCGAATTCACCAAAAACCTTCCTAACTCTATTCCGGCTCCTTGGAATTTGCCCTGAAAGATATTATTAAAAACCCGGGGTGCAGACCGGAGATTTTGAAACACATTGAAAATGCTTCGTTGAACCTCCTTGGGCATGATGAAGTTATACCCCTTGGCCACAGGCTTTAAGATGTATTTATCGAATCGATAATTAAATTCAAATGCCAAGACATTATAGGATTCCCACGGATCGTACTCCTCAATCTTTTCGGAGTCCGGTTCTTCGAATGGGTCGTATCCGAACTCTTCAAACACTTCCTCTGTATCGGATGTGAGCGGTTCAACAGTCGAAGCCAGTTCATTGGTTGAAATGGTCGTCAGGGTGTCGGGATTGGAGGCCATTCGTTGTTTCGTGTCTCCCGCACATCCACTGGTCCACGTCACAATGCCAATCAATAAGACGAAACTCATTCTATTGACTGTTCGTGCGCGCAAACGTTCCAAGAGGTGTACCTTCATGAGAGTGCTGGCTTTCTTCATGATGAATAATGGGGGTTCAACATCTGAAGTCTTCTTATCGGCCAAAGTATTACAGAACCGAAGGGGACTCTATCAAAAAATCCTTATGAATCCAATCATTTCCAGCCATACTTTCCAATATATTCACGGAATCAATGCGCATGTTGCTGTTCGCTCTTTGTCTGCCGTCTTTTGAATAGGGCATCTGAAGGGTTTTTTTGGTCTATAGCGAATCCCAATACGTTTCGGTTTATGAGCAAAGGAAGCCCAGGCGACGGTTGTTGCGTATCTCTGGGTGAGTTTAATAGGTCACTGACGATGACATGTGGTTATCTCCCTGAATTAATGATTACGGGTCGCCTAGCAACGTGATTACCCACATCAAACATTGGAAGGTTATACCCACTTGGATGTACTCGCAATGATTGACATTTTATCTCGCGTATTGGGTATCAACATTGTACAAGGTGGCGCTTTATCGTTTCGGTATAACTGAATCGGCTATAGAGCGAATCCACTTACGTTCTTAATTGTGGGCTTGGTGATTCAACTGACATATTGGAGGATAGCGTTGCGATAGATTTTGTCAGAAAAATTTCCTTCTGATAAAGGGAGCCAGTGCGTCGTTACGATTCATTGTGTTGAATTGTGTTGACCTAGAGCAGACTTCTGCCAAATAAAGGAACTGCCGTTAATTTCTCTGACAGACGACCGGAAGGGGATATCAATCAACAGCGTCTAGCAAACAAAGATGTGACAGAAACTAGTAGAAAAAGTATTAAGCACAGAATGGCACTACGTTTGCTGATCTTTGCTGTGTCACTCAAAGCGAGGTCAGAGAAGTGAATATTACTCCCTGATTGTCTCCACATGTGGGAGAAAGGACGTGAGCCATGGCAAGAGATCCAAAGTTACAGCAGTATTCTGAAGCTGAGGAACAAGGTCGCGCCCGACCCGACCTGACTCCCGGAGCGTCAAGTCATTGGGATGGTCATATTCCATTATATTTAAAAGAAATTGGGAAAGTTGCCTTACTCTCACGGGATGAAGAAGTCCTGCTTGGTCAAAAAATTAAAGAACGTCGACGCGCCGTCTCGATAAGCATATTTTCGCTTCCATTGGCCATGGCCTATTTTCAGGTTCTTCTTGAACAATTACGAGAGGAAGAGCGGACACTCGGAGATATTGTCCAGCTTCCTGAATCACAGGTGGGGGAGAATGAGGAAGACGAAGTTTTCTCACAGCAAGAGCGTACAAAATTTTCTACGGAAGTTGTTCAATGTCTGGAAGATATTGTTCGTCTCACGCAATCGTTCTTTGCATGTCATACAACGATGAGAAACAAAGGATCTCTTGAACAGAATGAAGTCTCGAAAGCAGAAAAGTCGCAACTCAAAGATCTTGAAGAACAGATTGTTCACAAAGTTCTGTCGATAAACTGGGCCCCTGCCATTCAAAAGCATATCGAAGATCGTGTGAGAGCCGTTGCAAACGAACTGAGAGCAGTTTCAACTATACATCTGCCTCGTTCCACCACACAGTATATCTCTACTCATGGTAACCGTCCTCGTCTGGCCGGTGGGATAAATAAGAAAGCCATGACGGAGAACGAGTTGTTACGAATTCAATATCTCGAAGATGAAGTGTTGTACATGTCGAGTGTTGATTTCTTGAAAGCAGTTCAAACGCTCGATAAGAGAAAAGTTCAATTAGAACATGCAAAGACAGCCTTATATGAAGCCAATCTTCGTTTGGTTGTGAGTGTTGCAAAGCGCTATGTGAATCGAGGACTTGATTTATTAGATCTTATTCAAGAAGGCAATATTGGACTTATGAGAGGTGTGGAACGCTTTGATCACGAGCGAGGCTATAAATTTAGCACCTATGCAACTTGGTGGATACGTCAAGCCATTACGCGAGCCTTAGCTGATCAGTCTCGAACCGTTCGGATTCCTGTGCATGTCTGTGATGCGCTCAATAAAGTGAGGCGTATTAGTGAAAATCTAACAGGTCAGTTAGGCCGGCAACCCACAATGGATGAAATTGGTGCCTATGTTGAACTTTCCTCCGACAAAGTCTACGCTCTGCTAGAAGCTGGGAAAGGGACATTTTCGCTAGAAACCCCGGTTGGAGAAGATGAAGGCGGTCAGCTTGATGATATCCTTGAAGATGTCGCTGCTGTGTCACCATTATCCTCAGCCGAACGATGCGACCTCCAACGGCAGGTCTCAACCGTGCTGGAAACATTAACACCACGAGAAGCCTATATTATTCGAAAACGCTTTGGTATTGGTGAGCAAGATGAATCAACATTAGAAGAAATTGGACAAACTTTTTCGGTTACCCGGGAGCGGATTCGTCAAATCGAAGAACGAGCACTTAATAAGTTACGGGATCCAGTTCGGAACAATCTTCTCCGAAATTTCATGGAAGGGGCCCTATCGTGATATTCACCACAGTCCCTCAATCGTTCACGTGTCGTGTGGAATTCAAAATACGAAGAACGTGACGTGGTCGTACGATGACTTGGATGGATCACACCGAATCAATGTAAAGTTGATAATCGTCCTCGTCCTTGGGAGACGGTAGCGATTGTGCTTCAGGAAGTCCTTGTACGGAATCGATATTGGCTGTCTCAAGGTCAGTCGTTTGTACTGTTGTTCCGCGAAGATTGGCTCGAGTCAAATTGGCGTTGCCGAAGTCAGTCTTGTTTAATTCCGTCCAAGAAAGATCTGCACTTGTGAGATCGGCTCCATAAAGGTAGGCGTGGCTTAAATTCGCTCCGCGAAGATTGGCATATTGAAGATTACTTCCGCGAAGGTCAGTATCTTGAAGGTCTGCCCAGATCAAATCAGCTTGTTGAAGGTCCGCCCAACCTAATAATGCGCGACGGAAATGGGCCCCTCGTAAGTTTGCGTTCTTGAAATTGGCTCCCCGTAAATTCGCGCCCTCAAAATTGGCTCCCCGTAAATCTGCCCCCTGAAAATTTTCCTCTTGCAAGTCCGCATGATTAAAGTCTGCCCCGGCTAAACTGGCGCGCGCGAACGTTGTCTGTCGAGACGGAGACTTTTGAGCATTGTTTGAGGCTTCAGATATTAGTTCATGCTTCAAGTTGTGAGGGAGAGGATTTGAAGAGGGCTGCACGTCTTTCCACTGATCGTGGACCTGGAGTAGTTGCTGGCGTTCGTGACGGTAATGGGTCCGGATTGGAGTTGGGCGAGATCGTGGGGCGTCATTCATGTCATGGCTAGAACGTCTACTCATATTACAAATGGGAGGAACGGTTTTATTAGTGATATCAGGATAAAAACCTGTGGTATCAAGAATTGATCCTTGGAAGTTGGTCTGACAGGTAGGATTCTTCTCTTGGTATACCAAGTATTGCTCCTTAGGTCTAGTCTAAATTTTATGCGATGAGTTCGGTGAAGAGAACAATGACATTTTCCTTTCTGCATAGAGAAAGGAATATAGAAAGTTTCGTGACCATGATTGCTTACGTCACCTTAGTCTCGGACGTAGAAGAAACAGGGTTTTCTAGACTTTGGATTTAAGGTGGACTTGGACAAGCTCAGACTTTTTCTTGGCATGGACAAAGATGGCCATTCGTCGTGGGCTGAGGTGTTCCAAGACTTTGGGGGGAAGATCCTTGGGTCGGATGGTTTTGGTGATAAACAGTGTCGGTTCGTCGGCAAGATCGACCAGCACGGCTTCATGCTTTGATGAATCTGCAACATAGAGTAACAGTAAGGGTTTGGTTGGTGCCTTCATATTGATGCTGGTGACAATGCCATAGGATCCGTCATTCAGTTCCACAATGGTTCCAGGAGGGAAGAGGCTAATGCTTTGAATCATCGCAAGAATAATTTCGATTGAAAATTTACGGGTGCTTGAATCTTGGTTGGTTTTAAATAATCGCGAAAGAGCTTCGTGAGGCGTCATGCTCAAAAGAGGGTTTGAGGCATTGCACAGGTCATCGAATTCATCGATGACCATAATGATTTTCGCGAGAAATGAAATGTCGTCATCTTTCAGCCCTAACGGATAGCCAGATCCATCTAATCGCTCATGATGCTGAAATACGGCTTCGATACTTTCTTCAGGAAATTCAGGGAATGTTTGAAGCAGCTCCCCGCCTTGTGCCGGATGCAACGGCAGAGTTTGTGGGTCGACTTGTGTCATAATGCCCGAACCTTCAAATTTCACTTTGACAGGAAGGAATCGTTGCCCAATGTCATGAAAGAGAGCCGCCAGCGCCAATGCATTCAGTTGGTCTTTGGACAGTCCCAAGGTTCGGCCGGTGATCATCGACAATATACACACATTCAGTGCATGATAAGAAATACCTTTGGACATCCCGTGGGAACTGACCACATCCATTAGAGTCATCGATGAGTTAAGGTCTTCTAAGACGGCTCCGAGATTCGAAACCATGACCCCGGCTTGTTTGACTCCTTTGGCTTTTCCTTCACTCACGCCTTTGAAGATATCTTTACTTTCTCCCAGGATTCGCCAATAGGCATTTTCTACTTTTTTAAATTGTTGGCGGTGTTCATGAAATTTTCGCCGACGTTCTTCTTTTTCTTTGGTGATGGCCTTTTCGTCTTCTGGTGTTTCGATTTCGACGTCCTCAAGAAGTTCATCGATTTCGTCTTGATTGGTATCTGTTGGGAGAGAGAGGTCATCCTCTAGGGTATCATCAATGAGAGGATCGGATAGGTCGGGATCATAATAGGCCTTGAGGTTTTTAATTCCTCGAATCGTGACAAGTTCTTTGCGGGAATGAATCTTAAACGTGCTTTTTGTGAAAGGATGTCGCCACCACGAGCACTCCAATTTGACATACAAGCCAATACGAAGGTCATCAAAATTGGTTAATGGAATAAAGGCCATACTGGGTAATGTGACAGGCGAATAAAAGCTCGTTTATAGGAGGGTTTCTATTTATCTTTCTGTATCGGAGGCAGGAGAAGAATCTATAGCCACCAGGGGGCAATGTGATGAATAATGCTAGTAACATGCGAGAACGAGCATAAGTGGGCAGTGTGTGTTCTCTTTAGGTATAGTTTGGAACTCTGGTGAGATGGGCTCTGTTGAGACATGAAAAACTACAAGAGATTGATAAAGAAGAATGCGATGGTGAGAGATCTTACTTCTTTCGTGTAAGATCTTTCTTGGCGATATACGCACGATCAGACATAATGACCTGAGAAAGTTTGGTGCCCTGAAATGGACAACGGATCTTTATGGTTATGGATCATACTCGTGGTAGGTCTTGTGATGTTCTTCATGTGGGTGAGCCCATTACTGAAAAACTCTGAGACTGAAGGGAAGGGGTGGTCGTCGCTTAAAAAACGAATTCTCGGATGGTTTCAAGCCGTTGATCAAGAAGAGGTCTTGCAGCTGCGTCAGCAATTTGAGATTCAACGTGCTGAGCTGTCAGATCGTTTAGACCGGCTGGAATTGACCTTGACACAGCAAGGTCGGCTTGAAAGTTGGGCAACAGAAGTAAATGGTCGGCTCTGTCAACTAGAGTTGTCGAAAGAGTCTCATCGGAAGGAGGAGGCTCCTCAGCTGACAAACTCGAAATCCATTCTTTGTCTTGGCGTCAGAGTGACCTTGACAGACCAAATATGGCATGGACTGGGGAAGGTCAATCCACAAGACCTTTCCGATTTGCAAATTCGTCAGTACATCCAAGGGCCGTTTTGTCGAAATTGTCTGCGTTCGTTAGTTGTTGATGGCGTTGAAGATGATGAAAAGTCTGTTCGTGCTCAATGCCGGTATTGCTCTCTTGTTTGGCGAAAAGATTCCAATTCTCCCCTACTTCTTGGCCAGGTCAAACGAGAAATCTATGACTATCTCGATGCCGCGTATCGAAATCGAGAAAATGTTTGAACGTTCATCGTTCATTCCTAAGCCATAACATAGATGGTTGTGTTTGATCGTTGTTTCCCCTGCCGTCTGAAGATATTTCCCCTTATTGCTGAGTTTCAGAGTTATTCATCTTGCGCAACACCTAAGCGGAAGACGAGAAGCTTGTGTGTCCACAGGTGGGATGGTATAAACTCATGAAGATGCGTGCCTGTCAAACCTGTGAACAGCAAAATCCAGACGAAGCAAATTATTGCTCACGGTGCGGATCAGCATTTGCTGAACCTCCGCCCGAAGCTGATCCCAGCTTTGAGACTCGGGATGAGCCTGAAGCTGAAAGCCAAGACGAAGCCCCCCCTCCCTCTGGTGTGAGCGAAGCCGATTTGTGGCAATCGGCCATTGGCATAAGTAAATCCATTCAATTTAATGTGAAAGAGGGCTGGTCCTGGCGGCCGGCTTACCGCTATTACCAAGAGAAGTTTCGACTGTTCCAAACACCAGAAGGCCCACGCTTTTCATTGAGTTGGCACTGGCCGGCGGCTCTCTTGGACTCATTCTTGTGGTTTCTCTACCGCAAAATGTATATGTTTGCGTTTCTCTATGCGGTGGGTCCCGTTTTATCAGCCCTGGCATTTGGCGACTGGTCGGTGGGAATCGTTTGGCAGATTGGTGCAGGAGTGAGTGCCAATTATTTATATTATTGGCACATCAAGGACAACATTGAGCGAGTACGAAAATCTCCTGAGCTTGATTCTGCAAAGCAGATCCAAGTCTTAAAAGAAGAGGGGGGGATACAACCCTATGTCCTTTGGTTAGGAGTGGCGTTGCATTTATTTAAATTCGGACTGATTCTTGCCTTGATGAATCAAGACCTACCTATCGATGAGCAACCGATGCCAACAGAACGACCGGCAGACACGAAGTTTTTTTAATCGCGTCTAATCTGTGAGATGAGGATGCTTAGGTTGTTGGAAGATGGTCTGACCGTTCGGTTTGCCAAGCAAACCAAGCTTTGAACCAGTGATAATCACTTTGATAGGCCGTATGTGTGGCTTCGAGCCGGTTCTCTTTTTCTTTGAGCATGGTATAGGTGCGAGGCCAGTTTTTTGTCCACCAAGACTTGAGTTCTCCCGGTGGATAGGGTTGTCCGCTTCCTTGAACAATCTCAGCGGCAGCCACCACATCGGCAATGAGCCGCCAGCAACGATCCTTTCCTAACCCAACTGTACGAAAGTGTTCTCGAAGGAGAAAGACAACCCATAGTTCAGCGCTATGCCGTTTGTTATGTTTAAAGGGCTGGGTTTGTCGAAGAGGAATGGGGTCAAAGTATTTGACAATGGAGGTGTAGTCAGGTCCTCCGTAACTTCCTGTGATTTCAGCAATACCTTCGAGCATTCGTGCGAGCTCCACTTCAACGATCGGAGGAGAAGGTGTGGTTTCTTGTGCCAATGGATTTGGCGTCGTCAGCAGATCAATGACGGGTTTGAGTTCACGGAGGCGGTCCACGGCGGCCTTAAGAATCTGCTCCGACTCTATCCAATAATCCGGGTCGCTTTTTGACGTGCGTTCCCGGCCAGGCGGAGGGAGAACCGGTGGAATCCAATGACGAAGGAGAACAAATAAGACGTAATCAGGATCGCCACCTTCTTGGTCTACTCGTTCCAGGACTCGATCTGATCCTAAGGCGTTTGCAAAAAATAATTGGGCTTTTTCCTCAACTTCGTGTCGTTGAGCTAAGGTTGCCCACCAGGCTGCTAACTCTTGCCAAGAAACCTGAGTATTCATAAGATACACCAATAAAAAATGGTAAAGAGCTTGTTCCCATCGTACGTATTGGGTATAAGCAATGCAAGTAGTCTCGTATCTCGTATATGGAAGAACGTTGCTCGTTGTTCGTACCTGGTAGGAAAAGTCTCTTAGTATCTTAACGAGATACAATTTACGCTTGCGCGCCGAAGCGCTCCCGGCCGTCGTAGCCACGAGACTACTATGGCGGAGTCGGCACAGCGCGCAGACACGAGCGACGGTATGCGGATGCCAGGGCAAAGCATCAACAGCTTGAGGACTTTTCAATATTCTCTATTGTAGTAGGAGGCACTATCTATGGCCCAGCTGATATTGATACGACATGGAGAATCGCAGTGGAATTTAGAAAATAAGTTTACGGGTTGGGTCGACGTTGAATTGACTCCCAAAGGTATACAGGAGGCGAAAGATGCGGGAGAAAAGCTGCGTCCTTATTGTTTTGATCAAGCGTTCACTTCTGGGTTAAAACGCGCTCAAGAAACTTTGCGGCTCATTCTTGAAGTGACGGGACAGACAGATCTTGCGATAGAACGAGATCCCGCGTTGAATGAGCGTATGTATGGCGATCTTCAGGGATTAAATAAAGCAGAAACCGTGGAGAAATTTGGTGAAGCACAAGTTAAGATATGGCGACGGAGTTATGATATTCCCCCGCCAGGTGGAGAAAGTCTCAAAGATACCGCCGAACGAGTGTTGCCCTATTACGATCGCCGTATCCACCCTGAGGTGATGGCAGGGAAAACGATTCTTGTCGCTGCCCATGGGAATAGTTTGCGGGCTCTCGTCATGCATCTTGAGCAATTATCAAAAGAAGAAATACTTGAAGTGAATATTCCAACCGGTGCCCCGCTGCTCTATGATATTGATGAAAATGGAAAAGTTACGGCCCATCGATATCTCTAAACATCGAAAAAACGTTGATCGACAAATTTCGTAGAATTCCTCTGTGTGCTTCCCTTTCTCTTGTTCTTGTTCCTCACCAGATTGTATTTTGAGTGTATTCCAACCTGTTTAGATGATTCCAAGTGAACCGATTTTGCTGTATCTGTTTGTGATGCATCGATATCTTTTTGGATACTCACCGCTCAAGTCAATCCCCCGTTTCGTTCTCCTCTCATGTTCATCTGGTTTTTGAGCAATACGCAGTTTCTCCACAAAATCATACGAGTAGACATGCGATAGGGCTTTTCCCCAGGTTGTGAGACATGTCAGGCCTCCTGGCATTTCAATTGCCTTTCTTACCTCACATAAACTGAGAATATTTCTCCTTGTGTTGACTGAGGCGTGTCTCGTGACAGGCTGTGGATGTGTGATTCCATCGTCATGCCTTAACTGAGGTGATGTGAAACACACTCGTTTTTCTTGGAATGTCGGTCTGGAGACTCTTCAGAAATCGAGGTCAGATAATCTTGTTCGAAGAGTCTTCTTAAAAATGTTTTCAGAATTAATATTTGGAATAAATGTGATGATGGCTTGTTAGGGAACGGACCGTGTTCTCCTGTATTGGCAGTTCGATCATATTGGCTTTGTCTTTTCATGTTGGAACTAGGTTGTGTTCGATCGAACACACGAACTGATCTCTGGTCGATTAGCAGATTAGTATTTATTGAATAATTTTCATTCATGAGACTTTTTGCAAGGAGAAAAATATGAAACAGAAGCTCCTCCTGACAGCAAGGCGTATGGTGGTGCTGATTGTTCTCGCACTCGTTAATGTGTTCTCACCGCTTTACGCTCAGAATTCTGAGAGCACACCACGGTTTGTGCCTGGTGAAGTGATTGTCAAAATGAAGCCGTCCGGCGATGCGGAAGCGATGACTCGTTCGATTTTTGGAGTGGAAAGGAGTAGGAAGACGACATCCGGAGGGGAGATCATTATTAAAGTCAATCCGACAATGAGACAACAGTTTTCAGCGGCCCAGATGATTGATGAAACGCTGGCATTAGTTGAAGAGCTGAATCAGCGTCCCGATGTTGAATATGCTCAACCAAACTATATTCTCGAACGACAAATCATCCCAAATGATTCTCGATACGGTGAACAATGGCATTATTTCATGAATGGGTCAAAAGATGACGAATCGCCCGGTGGTATAGGACTTCCAGAAGCTTGGGACGTGACGAAGGGAAGTCCGGATATCGTCATCACGGTGATTGATACGGGGATACTTCCGGAGCATCCAGATATCGCGGGTTCGCCAAATCTCATTCCAGGGTATGACATGATTAGCGATCCGTTCATGGCGAATGATGAGGATGGCCGTGATGCGGACCCGACTGATGCAGGAGATGCGATTCAGGCGTTCGAATGTGGAAATGGTCCTCCGCAAGATCGTGGTAATAGTTGGCATGGGACACATGTAGCGGGAACTGTCGGGGTGGGCATAACGGACAACAGTCTTGGTATTGCTGGGGTCAACTGGAACACCAAAGTTCAAGCTGTTCGTGTTCTCGGAAAATGCGGTGGGACGACAGCCGATATTATCGATGCGATCCGGTGGGCAGCAGGATTGAATGTCCCCGATGCGCCCCAAAACGACACACCAGCCAAAGTCATCAACATGAGCTTAGGCGCAGCGGGTGTAAATTGTCCTACACAAGACCAAGCGACCCAATCAGCGATTCGAGATGCGGTTCTTGCAGGTACCACGGTTGTGGTGGCCGCTGGAAACGATGCCATCGATGCCTCACAAGCGACACCAGCCAGTTGTCATGATGTAATTACTGTGGCGGCCAGTGATCCTCGAGGTCATTTGGTTTCACGGTATTCTAACTTCGGGCAGACCGTTGACATTTTGGCCCCAGGCGGCGATCGTGCGGGAGGAGATGCAGACGCGGTGTTGAGTACCGTAGAAGGTGGCTACGCATTCTACAACGGGACCTCGATGGCAGCTCCTCATGTTGCTGGTGTGGCTGCACTCATTTTATCTGAGAATCCAGATATGCTTCCAGGGCAAGTCGAAGCCAGGTTGAAACATGATGCGCTACCACGGAATGACATTCAATGCCCGAAGGCGTGCGGTGCAGGATTACTGCAGGCAAAATTCCATTTATCGTCTGAAAAGGCCGATCTTGGCGTGCAAGTCGTCGTCTCTCCAGAAATGGTAAAAGTTGATGATACATTGACCTATTCGGTTACGATCACCAATCATGGACCGGGTGAAGCGACAGGAGTCATGTTGATGAACACGTTACCGCAAGAAGTCGAATTAATTTCAAAAGAATTCAATCATGGAACTTGCACTGAAGATTCAGTCGTGACGTGTGACGTGAGCCCTCTACCCAATGGGTTTCATGCTCGATTAACGATGGTAGTCAAAACCGATATGGCAGGCTCCATCACGAATCATACCGAAGTGAAGGGCGATCTCCCGGACGAAAATATGAGTAATAATATCGCGTCCGCCATTACCATCGTTGACGATAATGGCGTGCCTCCTCCCACAGAAATTCCAATAGCTCCGCCGTCAACCAAAGGCGAGCTGACAGAGTTCCGGCAGATGGACATATATCAGATGAAGGTCGAGACTCAAGGCGAATATAAGTTAGAAACAGCAGGCGACACGGATGTCATGATGACGCTCTATGGACCGAACAATAAGCATGTTCGTGTCGCTCAAGATTTGGATGGGGGCGATGGATCCAATGCAAAAATCGTTCAGTCATTAGAAGAAGGAATGTACTTTATGGAGGTGAGGCATCAGTCGATTTTTGGGACGGGAAAATATGAAATTTCTGTTCAGCAATTGAACTAATACAAGAACGGTCACTTCAGTTTGTCT
Organism: Nitrospirales bacterium; assembly: GCA_021603905.1. Classification (GTDB taxonomy): domain Bacteria; phylum Nitrospirota; class Nitrospiria; order Nitrospirales; family UBA8639; genus JAGQKC01. The sequence continues at coordinate 11,022 of BQIU01000065.1, read as the reverse complement.
ATCGATAAACGTCACTCGCCCTTCCTATGGAAAGATAAGAAGGGCGAGTTGTTTTGAGGAACAGTCATACTGAACAGGAATAACCCTTTTTATGGCGGTCCTTGAACCCGATATGGAGCTATGGCCGTCATGCCTGTAATGGCAGGAGTCACTGAATCCGCTCTTCAATCAAAACCGTCACCGAAGTCCTGTTGAATTCGAAAGGCTTTTTATTGAGTGTTCTTTGAAGAAGACACTGATCTGTCCCTAGTAGAGAGCTTGCATTAGGCGCTGTTCACTTGGGATGGGGCTTTCGACAACGCGTGTCGTGCTCCCCATTTTTCCAGCGCTAATAAGATTGGGCGAAGAGATTTCCCTTTCGCTGTTAGGCAGTATTCGACTTTCGGAGGCACTTCGGCATAGACGTGTCTGGAAATCAGTCCATCGCGTTCTAGTTCTCTGAGTTGCTTGGTGAGCATTCTTTGAGTGACGCCTCCTACGTTGCGTTTCAACTCATTGAACCGCTTTTTGCCTCCCAGCAAATGGTAGAGCGACATCCCTTTCCATTTTCCGCCAATCAACTCTAACGAGGCTGCAACGGGACAGGCGTTCGAACAATCATAGCGTTCAAATTTCATCGTTCGTCCTTTTGGTATACTTTATGTGTCTATACAACAAGAATGTGACTACTTGTTAAGTTGATCAGTATACTCTATGTTTTCTATGCCAGAAAGCAAGGTGCCGTGAAATGAGGACGGCGAAACGAACATTATGTAATACGAATAAAGAGCCGCAGAATGAACGCGGCATTCACCTTTGCGCTTCATCATGTCAACGCGCAGAGTCCGGGGCTGACAGACGCCGATCTTTGTCTTCATTCGAACCACCTCACTCTTGAGATGCTGAGCAATTGACTCAATCAAAGGAATAATGACGATGCATAAAATAACAAGAAGACAGTTCCTTGTTACTGCCGCTGCTGGAACAGCCTCTCTTTCATTGTTTGGCATCGCGCCGGCGTGGGCGACGACTGACACCCTGCCTCTGGTCCAGCACGCGATCCCGCGCACGGGTGAAAAATTACCGGTGATTGGTCTCGGTACGGCAGGCAATCTTGATGGGATACGTGATCCAGCGACGAAAAAACGACTGATCGTGGTGTTGCAAGCCTTCTTCGATCATGGAGGGCGGCTGATCGATTCATCGCCGATGTATGGTGATGCGGAAAGTGCGATTGGTGAATTACTGAATGATGTGAAGAACAAGGATTCTCTATTTGCGGCAACCAAAGTCTGGACCTACGGGCGCGAAGCCGGCATCAAACAGATGTATCAGTCTTTCAAGCGGATGGGCGTAGAGAAGATGGACCTCATGCAAATCCATAATTTACGCGACTGGCAGACGCACATTGCCACGCTGCGCGAGTGGAAAGAGCAGGGTAAAATAGGGTTTCTCGGCATCACAACATCACATGGGCGGGATCATGCTGAGCTCGAACGCATTATGGAAGCCGAAGAGCTTGATTTTGTTCAATTCAGTTACAGCATGGGCGAACGTGCCGCCGAACAGCGCTTGTTACCTCTTGCCGCAGAGAAAGGCATTGCGACCCTCATTAATCGTCCGTTCCAGCGTGGTGAGCTGTTCATGAACGTAAAGGGTCAACCACTCCCCAAATGGGCGACAGAGTTCGATTGCCACAGTTGGGGGCAGTTTTTTCTGAAGTTTGTCGTGAGCCATCCAGCGGTGACCTGTGTAATTCCACGGACGTCCAAATTGGAACATATGGTAGATAATATGGAGGCTGGCCGTGGCCGTTTACCCGACGAAGCGACGCGTGTGAAGATGCTCAGTCTGCTCAACTCGATATAGATTCTCTTGCATTATACTTATCTCCAGACGGGAGCCGTATTCCTATCCCGCTTATATTTCAGCGGCTTGTTCTACGACATTCATCTCTAGCCATGCTCGTGTGTGCCTGCTCAGAACATTAAAAAAACATGGCAAATATTAACAATCAGTCGGAGGCGAGATTCCTGGACTGGCAACGCTGGATCAATGTCAAGCCCGGTGAGCTGCCGGCCTTGCTCTGGTCATTCGCCTATTTCTTTTCTCTCCTGTGCAGCTACTACATCATTCGCCCCATTCGCGACGAAATGGGTGTGAGCGGTGGCGTGGAAAACCTGCAATGGTTATTTCTCGGCACGTTTCTGGCCATGCTCGCTATTGTTCCGGTGTTCGGTTGGTTAACGTCACACTATCCACGGCGAAAATTTTTGCCATTTGCGTACCTGTTCTTTATTTTCAATCTGCTGGTGTTTTATGCGCTGTTTCAGTCGAGCATGGAACACCAATATATCGCCCGTGCCTTTTTCATCTGGGTCAGTGTGTTTAATTTATTCGTGGTGTCGGTGTTCTGGAGTTTCATGACCGACTTGTATAGCAGCGAACAATCGAAGCGATTGTTTGGATTTATTGCTGCGGGCGGATCGATGGGCGCGCTAATAGGACCACTGCTGACCATTAGTCTGGTCGATCATGTTGGTGTCACTCATCTGTTACTCCTTGCGGTCTTGCTGCTCGGATGCGCAATTTACTGCATTAGACGCTTAGATCTCTGGAGTCAGGACTTCAACTCTGCCAGCGTGCCGTTTGCATCAGCCAATACTACCACGACGCTGCAACATGAAAAAATTGCCGGCGGAGTGTGGGCCGGAGTGCAACTGGTCGCGAAGTCTCGTTATCTACTCGGTATCTGTCTGTTAATTTTGCTGTATACGACCCTGTCGACCTTTTTGTATTTTCAGCAGGCACAAATTATTCGCGATACCTTTGTCGATTCCGCTGCGCGTACTGCAGTGTTTGCGAATATGGATTTTGCCACCAATGCCTTAACGTTGATGTTGCAAATGTTTCTGACCGGGCGCATTGTGAAAGCCATCGGTATCGCATGGACACTTTCGCTGGTGCCGCTGCTACTGGCTGCAGGGTTTCTTATGCTGAGCTTCGCGCCAGTGCTGTGGGTCATCGTGGTGCTACAAGTGGTGCGGCGTGCAGGCAATTACGCCATTATGCGGCCTGCGCGCGAAATGCTCTACGTTGTGCTGAGCCGTGAACAAAAGTACAAGGCAAAAAATTTTATCGACACGACGGTGTACCGTAGTGGCGATGCATTGAGTGCCTGGGTCTATGCGGGTTTTAAAGCGGCAGGTTTGCCGCTTGCCCATATCGCACTCTTGGCGGTGCCGCTGACGCTCGTGTGGGCAGCGGTGGCATTTTTACTTGGGAAAAAACATGAACAACTCGTGATACAGCAGTCTGAAGAATTGAATGTCGAATTGTTGAAAGAATAGACGAGACGTGTGACTTGTTAACGATACAACACTGTGGACTTTGAAAATTGTCGGACGTATGACGGATGTCAGTGTACCGCGCCCTAGATTCCCGACCGACACCTTAACCGTCTGTGGATGGCCTATGAGCATAAAGAAGAAGAGTCTTATCGATTTCACGTAGAATGTTTGTCGTGTTTAACCATGAGGAGTGTCATCCATGCCGAAAATCACTCAACTGCTAAGCGTGTCATTGATTGCGCTGTGCTTAGCCGCACCGCTGCAAGCCGAGATCAATCCCGACGAAGAAGTTCAGGTGTTAATCGAGGAGCTGGGTTTGCGTGAAAGTAAGCAAGCGATCAGGCAGTCGTCGAACTGGAAAACCCCGGAGCGGATTGTGGTGGTGCTGCCAGCCGATCAACGAGCAACAGCACTGCAGATGCTGGAGCAATTACAGGCCGTCAGTCATGGTACGCAGCTTGTTCCGGTCGAATCGTTTGACGCACTACCGGAAGTATTGCATGGTGCCGATGCGCTACTTGGTCTATGCACCCCAGAGGTGTTGCAGGCAGGGACACAACTTCGGTGGATTCAAACGTATAGCGCGGGGGTAGACCGTTGTGTCGGTGTTCCTGAGCTGCAAGAAAAAGACTTGTTACTCACCAATATGCAGCGCGTACATGGGCCGGCCATTGCCGAACATGTCCTGGCCACATTGCTGTCGCTGGCCCGCGGTTTGCCGGAATACCAGCAATTACAGAGTCAGGGTATTTGGGGGAAGGGGCGACAGAGTAGCCACAACGTCATCGAAATCAAGGGTAAGACGATATTGATCGCCGGTTTGGGGGGGATTGGGACCGAAATCGCCAAGCGTGTCCATGCGCTCGGGATGCATGTGATTGCCACACGCAATTCACGCCGTGAGGGCCCTGCGTATGTCGACTACGTTGGTCTAGCCGATGAACTGTTAGAACTAAGCAAGCAAGCCGACGTGGTGGTCAATGCCACACCGTTGACGCCGACTACGAAGGGATTGTTTAATGCCGCGATATTTAACGCAATGCGTCCGACGGCGTACTTTATTAATATCGGCCGCGGTAAAAGCGTGGTGACTGATGACTTGATTCATGCATTGAAAAATGGCGATATCGCTGCCGCGGGACTGGATGTAACTGATCCGGAGCCATTACCAAAAGACAGTGAATTATGGCGGTTACCGAACGTGGTGATTACGCCGCATATCAGTGCCCGCAGCGATCAGCGAAGGCATCGCGTTTGGCTGCTCGTGAGGGAGAATTTACGCCGGTATGTCCGTGGTGAGCGCATGTTGAATGTGGTGGATATCAAACGTGGCTATTAAAAATTCTACAGCTTCCTGACCTGCTAGTAGATGAGAGCAGATTCGACCGACAGTCAGGTGCTTATTTCAAAGCAAAATTGCTGAGGGCGTGTGCTATTGGAGAGAGCTTATCACTGGCGTTATACCTATATTCCGCAAAACGAACCCACAGAGTGAATTTCAGTTCGAACAATCCCTCATCTGTTGATCGCAAGGTTGATCTGTCCGTATCCAATATCAGTTCCTGTCATTCATGCCTACGCACCTTCCATCGGGCAAGCGTTTGCCCAATCGTGGTGTTCGTATCTCATCCCCTCATCTGATTGGTATACTTTCTGTGACTATACAACAGTATTGTGCGTACTTGTTAAGTTCGAAAGTATATCTTATCTTCCGCATAGCCTAAAACATAGAGACCCGAAAGGGTAATCGCTAGATCATCCATCATACGCAATAGTAAGGAGACATACGATGAAAGCTGTCGGCCTATATCAATATCTACCGATTGAAAACGAGAAGTCATTGGTTGATGTTCAGATTGATCGACCCAAACCAACGGGGAAAGATTTGCTCGTCAATGTCCGTGCGATTTCCATCAACCCAGTCGATACGAAAGTTCGGGCGCCTAAAAACGAAACCGAGACGACACCGCGCATCTTAGGCTGGGATGCCGCTGGTGAAGTCATTGCTGTCGGATCGGAGGTTGAGAGCTTTGCCGTGGGCGACCAGGTGTTTTACGCCGGCGATATCACCCGGCCAGGCAGCAACAGTGAGTATCAGTTGGTCGATGAGCGCATTGTTGGCAAGAAGCCCACGTCCCTCACATTCGATAAAGCGGCTGCGCTCCCGTTAACGGGCATCACGGCTTGGGAAGGCTTGTTCGAGCGGCTCGGTATCTCTCCAAGCGGTGAGGATGCGGGTAAATCCATTCTGATCATTGGTGGTGCAGGAGGTGTCGGTTCGATTGCGATTCAACTCGCGAAGCAACTTGCCAAGCTTCACGTGGTTGCCACGGCTTCACGCCCCGAGTCCATGGCTTGGATCAAACAGCTTGGTGCCGATCAGGTGGTGAATCATCGCAACGCACTTGATAAGGAACTGAGTGCCATCGCACTGCCACAAGTCGACTATATCTTTTGCTTGAACAATACCGCCCAGCATTGGGCGTCGATGGCCAACGCGATCGCCCCGCAAGGACGCATCTGCTCGATCGTCGAGACCCCTGATCCTGTGGATCTTGATTTGCTCAAGAGTAAAAGCGCGACCTTTGCATGGGAGTTTATGTTTACCCGATCGATGTTCCAAACCGCCGACATGATTGAACAACAACACCTGTTAAACGCGATTGCAGACCTCATCGACAAAGGTGAGCTCGTGACCACAGTCAATAATGTTATCCGTCCGATCTCGGCGGAAAACTTACGCAAGGCGCACGCTGCCGTCGAGCAAGGGAGTTCAATTGGCAAAGTCGTACTCGCCGATTGGGAATAACCTCATGAGTTCCAAATAGGTAACAACAACCCATCATCGTTTGTTTAGGAGCAACACAATGACTATTCAACATCGAAGAGGAGAAATAGACTTAGTCGTGACCGATCTTTCTTTTCACCGAGCGACCGGAGCTGTCGTTGAATGTCAAAATGAGTTTACGTCATGAGTATGAGAACGTTTCTATCATTCGCACTTGTACTCTTTATAATCGCCTGGAGTAGCTCGCAGGTCGCATCCCAAAGCATCATTCAGGAACCAACAACCGAGCCAGCCGGGTCAATCTCCGAGGTGGTTGCGACGTCCGACATCAAGTGGGGGCCGCTCAACCCCGCCCGCGGCGACAAAGGCCCAAAGGCCGGTACTCTTTGGGGCGATCGAACTGGCTCTGGGCCATCAGGCTTTCTGGTGAAGTTTGTGGACCGCTTCTCGTCGCCACCGCATATTCACAATATCACCTACCGTGCAGTAGTCATTAGTGGCCTCATATACAACGGTGATCCGAATGCAAAAGAGGTGTGGATGCCGAAGGGTTCTGTCTGGACTCAGCCAGCCGGAGAAGTGCACATTACCGCTGCCGACGGTCATAACAACCTGGTCTATGTGGAGATAGAGGAAGGACCATATCTCGTCCGTCCTACAGAGGAAGCGTTTGATAATGGAGAAAGGCCAGTTAACGTGGACGTATCGAACATTGTTTGGCTGGACGCATCGGACATTACCTGGATCGACCAGACCACAAAGCCAGCCTTTACCCATGGACCAAAGTTAGTTTTTCTTTGGGGAATGCCGCAGGACGATCAGTTGAGTGGGAGCCTCGTCAAGCTACCGGTCGGATTTAGTGGAAAAATACGTAGCCGCGGGTCAACCTTTCGCGCTGTCGTGATCCAAGGTCGACCACAGTATCGGATGCCGGGGGAGACCGACGTCAGGACATTGGCGCCGGGAAGTTATTTCGGCTCGACGGGAAAGTCGGTGCATCAGGTTTCGTGTGAAGCGGGAGAGGAGTGTATCGTCTACGTACGCATGAAAGGCAAGTTCGACGTCATCCAGGAGCCGCCCAAGAAGTAGCCATGCCCGATTCGCGTGATCACAACGGCCGCACCAGACATTGGCCGCCTGAGTCGAGTAGTGCCCGTAAACAGGCTGCCTATGCCTCGGTCGAAAAGCCGATCGAAGCAGCCTATTGGCTCTATCAGGCGATGAGTAAGACCTTAGCCATCAAGTGTTTCGCCACGGCACATGGAGGTGGTTTTCAGAATGACATGGAAAACCAACGCAACTGGAACGATGTCGTAATCCGAGTTCAGGAAATCAAGTAAAGGGCACCAAACAGAATGAAATTAACAACTCAGTTACGAGCGGAAGGACAAACACGATGAAAGCCATGCTGATTAATGCCTATGGCGAAGACGCCGTATTTGAAGCAGCGGAAGTAGAAAAACCTGAAGTCAAAGCCGGTCATGTTCTCGTAAAAATCGCGGCATCAAGTGTCAACACGGTTGATACCATGATTCGTAAAATGGGTAAGGAATTACCATTATCACCCGATACGCCAGCCATTTTAGGAATGGACTTTGCCGGCACGATTGAGGCAGTCGGCCAGGGGGTTCAAGATTATTCAATAGGCGATGAGGTCTATGGTTGTGCAGGTGGGTTGGCCGATTTACCCGGTACATTGGCTGAATACATGGTGGCGGACAGCAACTTGATTGCCCATAAGCCAAAGAATTTGTCGATGCGAGAAACCGCTGCATTGCCAATGGTTGCCATCACGGCCTACGAAGGGTTGACTCGCGCGGGTATCAAGCAAGGCCAAAAAGTTCTGGTGCATGGTGGATCTGGTGGAGTTGGTCATGTTGCGTTGCAGCTGGCAAAACATTTTGATGCCGAAGTGTATTCTACGGGTGGCGGTGAAACGCAATTGGCGTTAATCGAACAATTGGGGGCCACTGCCATCAACTATAAAACTGAAACGATTGAGCAGTACGTGGCCAAACATACTGGTGGGGCAGGGTTTGATGTGGTGTTCGATTCTGTAGGCGGTGCAAACATGGCTAACTCATTTGAGGCGGCTGCACTGAATGGTCAAATTGCCTCGACAGTAGCGTTGTGTGAGATGGATTTAACGGTTGCTCATTTTAAGGGTTTGTCGTTGCACGTCGTGTTCATGCTGATTCCGATGCTGCATAACGTGAAGCGCGAAGAACATGCAGGGATTTTGAGCAGCGTGACTCAGATTGTAGAGTCTGGCGGACTAAAACCTGTGCTTGATGAAAAGCGTTATTCACTTGAAGAAGTCGGACAAGCGCACGCTCGCTTAGAGAGTGGCCAAGCTCTGGGCAAAGTGGTTGTAGAAAATGACGACCTGTCGTAAAGAGGTCAAGGTAAGAGAGACGATACGTGCAATCGGCCATCCTACGTTTTGTCAATTGCGTGAATTGGCTCGCGCCGGTCTCGGACGAGTGCTGGAAAATATTCTCAGTGCTCGTACATTCGACGGCGACGAAACCCAAAGCGTACGGTACACTCAACAACGGCTAAAACGATTCGGAGGCTTTGCGAGATGACACTGGCGGCGACGTTCGAAACAACCGAGTTCCAACCCATCAATCGGGGATACAACAGTGTGTTCCGCGCGAACCGGCTGAGCCTTGGATTGGTGGTGCCCCTGGAGAACTACTCAACTGGCTCGGTGCCGGCGATGACCCGTCACATGGAACGTATTCAACTGGCTGAAGAGCTGGGATTTTCCGCAATCTGGTTGCGGGATGTGCCGTTCAATGTGCCGTCATTCGGGGATGCGGGTCAGATGTACGACCCATTCGTCTATCTGGGCCTGTTGGCTGGTCAGACAGAGCGGATTGCACTAGGCGTGGCTAGCATCGTTCTGCCGCTGCGACATCCGGCGCATGTTGCCAAGGCCGCAGCTAGTGCCGATGCACTGTCGGGAGGGCGGCTCATTCTTGGTGTCGCTTCGGGTGACCGACCAGAGGAGTATCCGGCGCTCAATCTGCCCTTTGCCGAGCGCGGCGCACGATTTCGTGAGAGCTTTGACTATATCAGGCATATGGGCGAGGACGCACCGGCCTTTAAAAACACGTATGGCTCCCCAGGTGGCGGAATGGATATGCTGCCCAAACCGGCATCCGGAAAACTGCCGCTGCTGATTACGGGAGGCAGTCAACAAGATTCCGCATGGATTGCCAAAAATGGAGATGGCTGGATGCTGTATCCACGTCATACCATGGTGCAAGCACAGATCATTCGCGACTGGCGGGTGTGGGTTGAGGCGTCAGGAAGACCTGTCCAACCTGTCATGGAACCATTTTATGTTGACTTGGCCGAAGATCCTGATACGCCTCCCCAACCGATTCATCTGGGAATGCGGCTAGGGTCCCACCACCTTCGAGCTTATCTGAAATCGCGGGAAGAAATCGGCGTCAATCATGTGGCGCTCAACCTACGCTTTAATCAGGCGGATATCGAGACCACGTTGAAACGTCTGGCCGATGACCTCCTGCCAGACTTCTCACAGTGAAGGAGATAACATTATGCAAAAAATCATTCTTGTGACCGGTTCGACCGACGGCATCGGGTTAGCAACGGCCAAAATGCTGATCTCGTTGGGCCACCACGTTTTGTTACACGGGCGCAGTCATGCAAGACTGGAGAAAGTAGAAAAAGCGCTTTCTGCGCTGCCGGGAGGCGGACGCGTTGAAAGCCACGTGGCTGATCTGTCACGCATGGCCGAGGTCGAGGCATTTGCGAAGACTGTCGCGGAAAAGCACGCGAAACTTGATGTGCTCATCAATAATGCAGGCGTCTATAAAACGTCCGATCCTGTCACGCCGGACGGGCTTGATGTGCGGTTTGCGGTCAATACGATCGCTCCCTATCTGCTGACGCAGGAACTTTTGCCGTTGCTCGGTACATCTGGGCGGGTTATCAATGTTTCCTCCGCCGCTCAGTCTCCGGTTGATCCGAAAGCGCTGGTAGGACAAGGCCACTTATCCGACGGCGCGGCGTATGCGCAAAGCAAACTCGCACTTACAATGTGGTCTCACAGTATGGCGCTTTCGCTTAAGGATCATGGTCCGGCGATCATCGCGTTGAATCCCGGGTCGATGCTTGGGAGTAAAATGGTAAAAGAGGCCTTCGGTGTGGACGGCGGTGATATCCGTATAGGTGCGGAAATCTTAAGTCGTGCGGCTCTGGCAGATGAATTTGAGACGGCCTCCGGCCAGTATTTCGACAACGATTCCGGTCAGTTTGCCTCGCCCCATCCCGATGCACTCAATCTGCAAAAGTGCGAAGAGATTGTGCGCGGTATCTAGGCGGTTTTGACTCAAAGAATACAATCGTAACATAAGGAATCAGCCATGATTTTAGTCACAGGCGCGAATGGGCGGCTTGGAAAAAAGATTGTTCAGGAATTAGAAGCAATCAGGACCCCACTTCGTTTGATGGTTCGAAATAAACAGGCAGTCACTGAGAGAGAAAACGTGGAAGTGGTAGAAGGGGATTATCGTCATCCGGACTCTCTCAACGCGGCTTTTACAGGAATAGATCGAGCCTTTCTTGTTTCTCTTCACGAGAAACCTCTGGAAAGAGCCAAACTGCATCGAAATGCTTTTGTGGCTGCAGCGAAAGCAGGCGTGCATTATGTAGTGTATTCTTCTTTTCAGGGGGCTGCGGCAGATGCCACATTTAGTATGGCCAAGGATCACCATCAATCCGAACAATATTTAGGGCACTTCTAAAAACTTACGAGTTGACTTGGGTGCCCTGCCGTGAACAAGCCAGGCCCCGGATTCGGGATCACAACCAGAAGCAAGAGGGGCTCGCTCCCATCATGTTGCGGCGCCCTGGTCGTCCTTGGTCCCA